>CAITNA010000158.1 GCA_903893675.1 uncultured Micrococcales bacterium | reverse complement strand
CGCAGTCCGAAACCGAATTCGCAATCCGTCGCCCGGCAATCGAGGCAATTGCCAAGGCAGAGGTGTGGGTGCATCCGGTTCGCGACGCTCGCGTGCACGCTGAGTTCGACAAAGTCATTGCGCAATTCCCAGAGCTTCTTGGGTTTTCGCTAGAAGACTGCGATGAAACCTCGCGACTGCACTCGGCCGAGGTGCTCTTGGTCTTGAATCTTGAAACCGGGCTTGCCCCCGAAGCGGTGCAAGAACTGATGCAGCGCTTCGCGCAGGTGCTTTCGCAGAGCGAAGTCATCGCCGAACACGTCGATAGCTTGCGGGTAAAGCTCGCTTAGCGAGCCAAAACTAGTTGACCGGACCGGTGTACTTCTCACCAGGCCCCTGGCCAGGTGCATCCTGGATAACCGAGGCCTCGCGGAATGCAAGCTGGAGCGAGCGAAGCCCGTCGCGCAGTGGGCGAGCGTGGTGGTCTCCCAGGTCTGCGGCAGAGCCGGTGATCAAGGCGGCCAGGGCATTGATGAGTTTGCGAGCCTCGTCCAAATCGGCCGGGTGCCCATCCTCGCCAAGCCCACATTGAACGGCGGCGGCGCTCATCAGGTGAACGGCAGCGGTGGTAATCAGCTCAACAGCCGGAACCTCTGCAATGTCTCGCATTGCCTGATCGAACTGTGACTCGTCCACTCTTTACTCCTTCGGCTGGGCTCTGCTAGGCTAGCCGATGGCTCTGGGGTTCGCTCCAGTCAGAAGTGGATTCATTTCCCACCTAGTGTCACCGCCTCAACAGGTGAACGGGTAAAGCTCTAAGGCTTCGGCAACGAAGTCTGCTGGAAACTATTTGTTTCTGTGCGCTCGCGTCCTGCGCTTGCGTGGCCAATGTAACAAGCATTTGTCACCACTAATTAGGAGCAACAATCAGCGACCCACGTATCAATGAGCGCATCCGCGTGCCAGAGGTTCGCCTCGTCGGCCCAGCAGGTGAGCAGATTGGTGTAGTTCGTATCGAAGAAGCGCTACGCATGGCTCAAGAAGCCGACCTCGACCTAGTCGAAGTAGCGCCGATGTCGAAACCGCCAGTAGCGAAACTCATGGACTTCGGAAAATTCAAGTACGAAGCAGCCCAGAAGGTTCGTGAAGCGCGAAAGAACCAGGTCAACACAGTGCTGAAGACTGTTCGTTTCGGTCTCAAGATCGACGATCACGACTACGGCACCAAGAAGGCGCAGATTGAAAAGTTCCTCAAGGCCGGCGACAAAGTAAAGGTGATCGTGGTCTTCCGCGGTCGCGAGCAGTCGCGTCCTGAGATGGGCGTCAAGCTGCTGCAGAAGCTTGCCGAAGAAGTTTCCGCGTTTGGTTCTGTCGAATCGACTCCATCGGTCGACGGACGAAACATGGTGATGGTTATCGGTCCAACTAAGAACAAGGCAGAGGCGAAAGCCGAAGCTAAGAAGGCAGCAAAGGCTCCGGCCGATGCCAAGAAAGATGAGTCGGCACCAGCCGGCGAATAGGAGAGAAGAATGCCAAAGCAGAAGACCCACTCGGGTGCCAAGAAGCGTTTCCGTTTCACCGGCAGCGGCAAGTTGATGAAGCAGCAGATCAACATGCGCCACAACCTTGAGCACAAGTCGAGCCGTCGCACCCGTCGTCTAAACGTCGACCAGGTTGTCTCGGCCGCAGACTTCAAGACCATCAAGAAGCAGCTGGGCAAGTAGTCCGCCTCAAGAATTTAGGAGCATAAGAAATGGCAAGAGTAAAGAACGCGGTTAACGCCGCGAAGAAGCGCCGCGTCGTTCTCGAGCGCGCACAGGGCTACCGCGGACAGCGTTCGCGTTTGTACCGCATGGCAAAGCAGCAGATGCTGCACTCGCTGGTCTACGCATTCAACGACCGTCGCGAGAAGAAGGGCCAGTTCCGTCGCCTGTGGATCCAGCGCATCAACGCAGCTGCCCGCGCAAACGGCATGACTTACAACCGACTCATCCAGGGCCTTGCACTTGCAGGCGTTCAGGTTGACCGTCGCATCCTTGCTGACCTCGCGGTCAACGAGCCAAAGACCTTCGCAAGCTTGGTCGCAACCGCAAAGGCTGCACTTCCTGCGAACACCTCGGCTCCAAAGGTTAAGTAGTCACGTTGTCGAACGATCCGAGTGCCGCAAAGGTTCGCCGGGTCGCTCGCTTGAGTCAAAAAGATGCTCGGTCTGAGACCGGGCTCTTTTTGCTTGAGGGGCCTCAGGGCCTAAAAGAGGCAGTTGCCTATCCCGAGCTGATCGACGAAGTCTTTTTCACCACGGATGCGCGTGACGCGCTTTCTCGTGAATTCGATCTGCTCGACGCGGCGGGTGTTGAGCTCACCGAAGTTAGCGACGCCTCGCTGAAGCAAATGAGCGACACCAACACCCCCCAGGGCGTAATTGCCGTTTGCCGTCAGCTCGATGTTTCTCTCGACGA
The DNA here is from genome assembly GCA_903893675.1 of uncultured Micrococcales bacterium. GTDB lineage: Bacteria > Actinomycetota > Actinomycetes > Actinomycetales > Microbacteriaceae > Rhodoluna. The sequence goes on along the minus strand of CAITNA010000158.1, from coordinate 440 downwards.
GTTGCTCGAAACTGGGCCGCGACTGATTGCCTTTTTGGCAAACGTGCGCGACCCGGGCAACGCCGGCACCGTGCTTCGCGCGGCTGATGCCGCAGGCGCAGATGCAGTGATCATCAGCGCAAACTCGGTCGACCTTTACAACCCAAAACTCGTTCGTTCAACAGCGGGTTCTCTGTTCCACGTGCCAGTGGTGACTGGCGTCGAAATCGAGTCGGCCATCCAAGCTCTCAAGACCGCCGGCCTTCAGGTCTTTGCGGCCAACGCCGGTGGCGAGAAGTTGCCACTGCCAGATGCCGAGCTCGGCCAACCAACGGCCTGGGTCTTCGGCAACGAAGCCTGGGGTTTCGAACCTGAAACTCTGAAACTTGTCGACAAAGAGGTAGCGGTTCCGATTTTCGGAGATGCCGAAAGCCTGAACCTCGCCGCCGCCGCGAGCATTT
>CAITNA010000157.1 GCA_903893675.1 uncultured Micrococcales bacterium | reverse complement strand
GAATGACGTTTAGGCCGTTAGTTTCGACCTCGAGTGCGCTGTTAGCCACTGCTTCTCCTTAGTTGGTCCTTAGCGGATGCTCCGCTCAGATCACTTACAGGCTAGCGAGTTGCGCGCGGGTCGGGCCCCAGGCTCCGCCGGTGCGTGTTACCGAATAGGCAGCAGCGCGGTTGGCCAGGTCGATGGCATCTCGCCAACCGAGTCCCTCGGCTAGGCCCGCCATGAGAGCTCCGGTGTGAACGTCTCCTGCCCCGGTGGTGTCTTTCGGTGAGGCAACCGGATGCGCATCCACGGTCAATTTGGCATCGCCATTTTCGAACAGGGTCACCGGGTTGCCACCATCGCGACGAAGGTAGAGCGCGCGGTCAGTAACGCGCGGCTGATAGAAGTCGAACTCGCGGGCGTTGCTGGAAATCAAGAAGGCCTTGTCGCGCATGACGTCGAGAAACTCGGTGTCGATGTAGTCGATCATGCTCGAAGGGTCGAACACGATGGCCGCGCCGTTCACGTGATCGCCGGCAACCCAATCCATGATGGCTTGCTTCGAGCCGTCCCAGACCAGGTGATAGCCGCAGATGTAAACCAGGTCGGTCGGGCCAACCTCGACCGCGGTGAGCTGCTCGAGGGTCAGCTGCGCGTCGGCACCGGTGTAGGTGGCAAAGGCGCGCTCTGCGTTTGGTTCGACAAGGGTGATGCAAAGCCCGATGTCGAGATTGTCGAGCGTGCGACCGCGCATTTCGATGCCGTCTTCGGCGAGGGCCTTGGTGACGAGGTCGCTGTAGATTCCGGTGCCGACCGAGCCGGCGAAAACCGTGTGCAGGCCGAGGCGGGCAGCTGCCGACTCAACGTTGAAGGTGCCGCCGACCATGGTGACCGATTCGAGAATCTTGGCGTCGCCGCCGCTCGGCGGAATGCGGTCGACGTGGTTGATCAGATCGACCACGATTGGGCCGAACGAAACCAGGCGATTGAATCTAGATGTCATCGTGATAATTCTGTCGCAGTCGGGCAAGCGCCTCGGCTCGGGCGGTGAAATCGAGGTTGTTCACGCGGGCAACCTTCTGCCAGGCGGCCTCTTCTAGCTCGCCCCACTCGCCATAAGCCGCAGCAATCGCGCTGGCAATCGCGGCGATGGTGTCGCTGTCGCCGCCAAGGCAGGCCCCGAGCTGCGCCGCACGAATAACCGAACCGCCCGAATAGTGCGCGATGGCAAAGGCCGCCATCACAGACTCTCGGCACTCGAGCGAGGTGCCGACGTTCTCATCAATGTAGGCAAGCACCTGCATGTCTGCGCCCATCTCGCCGCCGATCGCCTCGGCATGACCAATCTCGAACAGCACGTCGTCGAGCTTGCTCATGTAGTTTTCGTCGGCGCTCGCCTCGAGGCCATCCGTGACAAACTCGGCACCGTTTCTCGCGGCCATCAGGCCATCCTCGAAATCGAGGTCATCGATGCCTGCCGAAATCATCGCGGCAACGGCAATGCTGCCGATGTTTGCCTCGATCGAGTTATGCGAAAGCTGGTTGACCTCGATGGTGCGAATCAACATCTCTTTTGCGCCGACCGCAGGCAGCGCGCGAATCGCGAGAGCAACCGCCGGGATGCGCATCACAGCGCCATTGGTTGTGCCCGGGTATGCCACCACAACCGAATCGTCTGCGCGATTGGCAAGCTCGAGCAGCGCAGCCTTGGTCGACGGGCCGAGAAGGTCTTTCGAACCGGCGAGTTCCATCTTGGCTTCCCACATCAGCAATGCATCGGCAAAGTCTTCGCGGTTGAATTTGCCGCCGTTGTCAATCAGGTTGTCGACCAGAATCAAAAGCTGGTGAGTGTCGTCGGTAATGGTGCCGCCTGGCAGGCCTGGGCAGATTTCGTTGTCGGCAGGTGCATCGCAGAGCGAACCACCCTCGATCAAAACCTCGACGGCGCGTTCGTGAGAGAGCATCTGGGTCGGCATGCCCATGGCATCGCCGATTGCGAACGCCTGAAGCACTCGCTTGATGCGTTCGACCGTCATGACTCAAGGCTAACTGAGGCGCACAGACCCCGATATGAAAAAATCTCGCTCTCTAGTGTGGACTTCGAGAACGAGACTTTGTGACCCCAGCGGGATTCGAACCCGCGCTACTGCCGTGAGAGGGCAGCGTCCTAGGCCGCTAAACGATGGGGCCGTTGCGACAACCTGCCTAGTTTACAGACGGGTTGGGGCCGGGGCAAGTACACGGATGCCCGAGGGCACAACCGAGATGCTGACCGGCGCGTGCCCACTGGCCTCGCCGTCTGCGAACACCGGCGCTTTCGCCTCGAGCACCACGTTCTTCACTCGAACGATTTCAATCGCCGGATGCTCAACATGGGTTCCGGTGTAAACGTGCGGGAACACGCGAATCAGTTCAGGTCGCGAGATCTTGTGAACGATGAACAGGTCGAGCTCGCCGTCGTCTACCTGCGCCTCTGGCGTTATCAGCATGCCGCCACCATATGACGGCACGTTTGCAATGGTGCAGAGCATGGCATCCAAGAGGTGGATTTCGCCGTCGACGGTGAGTTTGTAGCTGAGCTTTTTGAACTTGGCGAGTTCGCGATAGAGCGCGATGCGGTATTTGATCGGGCCTTTGATGCGCTTCATCTTGTTGGCGCGGTCGTTCACCAGTGCATCGAAGCCAGCCGCAATCGAACCCAAGAAATAGAAGTCGCCCGTTGAAGAAGTTGCCTTGCCGATGTCGATGGTTCGCGGAATCTCGAGGTGATCGATGGCGACCTGAGTTGCCCAGGTCACGTTGTCGATTGGCAGGCCGAGCGCGCGGGCGATGTCGTTGCCGGTTCCGCTTGCGATGATTCCGAGCGGGATG
>CAITNA010000156.1 GCA_903893675.1 uncultured Micrococcales bacterium | reverse complement strand
GGCCAGGCGCGGCGCGAGGGTTTTCACGAAGGTGTTGGTCAGGTGGTTGTCGTCGCGATGGACCACGACGTTGCCGATGATTGGCAGGCACTCCGTTTTGCCGCAGAACACATCATCGAAGTTTGCAACGGTAATTAGTGGGCTGTTGATTTGTTTGATCGCGGTGAGTGCCGGTTCATCCTCGAATGCGTTCGCGCGGGCGACGGCACACCTGCTCGGGGTTTTGCCCTGCGTTGCGCTCAGGCATTGCTCCATGCTGCCGAGTGGCTTCGGGTTGTCTTTGATGTAAACCACTGGGATGCGCGTTGCCGAAATGTCTTCGAGCAACTGCTTAGTTCCGGCAATCGGGGTTGGCTCGGTCGGATAGTCCGCCTTGCTGTGCCACTCGACACCAGACTTCATCGAGGTGACGATGAGTTTGTAGTCGTGCTTGTCGAGATAAGTCACGACAGCGCCGACCCATTTTTCGCAGGCAGCTGTCAGCGGCGCGTTTTGCACGCGCTGCGCATAGCTCAGTGGGCAACCGCCCTTGGCAATCACGTCGACCGACCAGTGCTGCTGTTTGCCGATCACGTCGAGCGCGGCTGCGTATTGATTTGCGTGGGAGTCGCCAACCAGAGCAACTTTGATTTTTGAAGTGGTGTCGCCAAGTGCGCAGATTCGCACCTCACTAGAACCTTGAGTCTCACCAGGGCACTTCGGATATGCGTGAACCATGGTGTCTTGTGCGGCAAGGTCGACCGGTGGAATCACCACGCCCGCGAAAGTCGGGTTACTACAGATCGAGCCATCGGGTTGAACCGCGGCAGCGCCGACGCAGGCTGGTAGTTCTGCGCCAATCTTGGCTGCAAGAGCCAAGCCTCGGTTGATCTCGGCCTGAGCCGGCACGGTTGCCGCCGCACTGCCGCCCATCAGCAGGGCTGCGGCCGCGGTCATAGCGGCGAACGTGCGCCACTGCGGGGCCTTGCGTGCGATGAACGGCAGCTCGACATAGCGACGGGTCAGCAAGGCCAGCAGCAGTGTCGCGACGATCTCAAGCCAGAGCCACTCCGGCGCCACGCCTGCGGCCGTGCCAAGCACGACCGGGGTCAGAACCAGAATCGGCCAGTGCCACAGGTAAACCGAATACGAAATGTCTCCCAGGACTTGGATGGGTTTCCAGCCCAAAACGCGACCGACCAATCCGCCTTCTGCCCCGAACCAGATCGCGGCGGCTGTCGCAAGCGTTGGCCAGAGTGCCAGAGCGCCCGGGAATGCATCCGTGGGTTTGATTTGAATTGCAGCCCAGATGATCGCGCCAAAGGACAAGACAAAACCGACACGAGCCAGCGCAGTCGAAACTCGGGCACGCGGCACGAATGCGACGAGCGCACCGATGCCGAATTCCCAGACTCGAGTCGGTGTCACGAAGTAGGCCATCGCGGCATCTTTGTGCGTGTAATAAATCGAATAGGCGAGCGAAGTGGCGGTTAGCACTGCGAGCCCGACAAAAAGCAAGACGCCCTTGTTCGCGCGCAACTTGCCGGCCAACCAAACACCGATTGCAATCAGCAACGGCCAGACGAAATAGAACTGCTCCTCGGCCGACAGCGACCAAAAGTGCTGCACCGGCGATGGCGCATTGCCGAGCGCCAAGTAGTCGACCGCGTTGAAGGCCAGCTTCCAGTTTTCGAAATACCCGGCCGCGGCGCCAATCTCTGGCAACCAGATAACGCGGTTATTTGCAGAGGCAAAAAGTGCGACAACAACGGCCGTGACGGCCAACACCAAAAACGAAGCCGGGATTAGTCGCCTAATTCTGCGCGACCAAAATTCGCCGACCGAAAAGCGCTCGGCGGCAACATCGCGAAGCAGGTGACCGGTGATCAGAAAGCCCGAAATTACAAAAAACACGTCGACGCCGACGAAACCGCCGGGCAGGCTTGTCGCCCAAAAGTGAAAGATCACCACGAGGGTGACAGCCAGTGCGCGAAGGGCTTGGATGTCTGCTCTGAGTTCGCGCACGGGTTCCGCTCGTTTGGTGAATGAGTCGAGTTTAATCTCGGGCAGATAGCATCTGAGTATGACCTCAGCCCAAATCGCAGCAAAGACCCTCGGTCGCATCGAGCGCCCTGCCCTGATTGCCGCCATCATCGGGCCGATTCAGGTCATCCTGGGATTCAATCTGGCTCAGACCCTTTGGCCAGGCTTCAACTGGGTGCACCACACCATCAGCGACCTAGCTGCCAACGATTCGCCGGTTCAGGCGCTGATGTCATCGTTCTTCGTGCTTGGCGGCACGCTCTCGCTGGTGGTGGCCATCTGGGCTCGCAGCTTCGCGCTGCCTGGCCGCATCGCCATCTTCGTGGCCGGCCTTGCCACTTATGGCTTCACCTATTTCACGACTCCAAGCCAAATCGGCCACTCGGTTCCTCACCGCATCTTTGCGACGGTCTCGTTCGTGCTGATGTCGGCCTGGCCGCTGCTGTCGATGCGCAAGAACCGCGCCTATCCGAGAATTCTTCGCCCGGTATGGGCAATCGCCGGCACCGCACTGCTGACTATCGTGTCGCTGATTTTTCTTGCTACTTGGACCGACCCGAACTCAACCATGACTGGAGTCTGGGAGCGCATCATCGCAGTGGTCCAGACCTGGTATCTCGCCTTCGTGGTCTGGACCTGCTGGCTGAGCGAACGCCGAGCTGCGCTCGACTAAAACATCGAATTAGTTGACCGACTCAGG
>CAITNA010000155.1 GCA_903893675.1 uncultured Micrococcales bacterium | reverse complement strand
TTGGTGGTGCGAATGCTCTTGAAGGTTTCTGGGTCGGCGCGGTCGATGGCATCTAGGTCAAGTGCTTCGCCACGCACCCTGGCAATCTCGCGAACCGCGTATGCCATGGCACTTTGCATGCGCACGCCGAGCACGTCGAGCTTGAGCATGCCCATTGGGTCCATGTCGTCTTTGTCGAACTGGCTCATCGGCAGTCCCATGCCGCTTTGTTCGATGGATGTGAGTTTGAGCAGGCTCGAATCGCCCAGAATCACACCGCACGGATGCATCGAGATGTGTCTTGGCAATCGATTTAGTCGCTCGGTGATATCGACAAGCAAATTCATCTTGCGATCTGATTCGAGTGCATCGCGCAACTCGGCAAGCTCTGGTTTTTGACCGACGGCGTTTCTGAAACTGCCGGCGCTCAGTCGCCAAACGTTCTTGGCAAGTTGGTCGATTTCGTCTTCGTCGAGCCCGAGGGCAAGCCCGCTGTCGCGAACCGCGCCACGGCCGCGATAGGTGCTCTGCATCGAGAGCAGAGTGACTCGCGATGAACCGTAGCGTCTGAAGATGTTGCGATAGATGTCGTGGCGCCTCGCCGATTCGACGTCGATGTCGATGTCGGGCAGGCTGCTGCGCTCGGTGCTGAGAAAGCGCTCAAACAGCAATTCGTGTTCGATTGGGTCGACGCCACTGATGCGGAGCAGGTAGTTGACCAGAGAGCCAGCACCAGAGCCACGGGCTGCGATGCGAATGCGCATGTCGCGAATCATCTGGGCGACATCGGCCACGGTCAGAAAGTAGGTGGCAAAGCCGAGTTGCCCAATGGTGATCAGTTCTTGGTTGAGGCGGTGATTGACCTCGCGAAGCGTTGCCTCGGATGCGCCCGCATAGCGATGGCTGATGCCGGCCTGCGCCTTCTGCTGCAGCACCTGGAATGGGTCGCCATCGATGCCGAGCGTGCTCTTCTCGGGGGTCTTGGGCTTGCCCCAGCCGCAGTCGTTTGGCGGGTCTAGCCGCAGGCGATCTGCCAGCAGTTCGGTGTCTCGGATGAGCCTGCGAGCACGTTCTGGGTCTTCGCAGATCTCGTGGGCGAGGCCGACCATGAGCCTTGGCGGTTTGAGCCATGCCTGCGCATTGGGTTGCACCTGAAAGAACCCGAGTGGCTCGAGAAAGCGCGCGGCATCGAGTACATCGGCTGTGACTGCATCGTCGGGGGTTAGGTAGCGCACCTGGTTGGTAAGCACTGCACCGACGCCGGCAAAATCGGCAAGCTGCAGCATGCGGGATGCCTGCAGCGTTGAACCCTCGGTGTTGGGCTCGGTGAGCAGGGTGGCAACCTCGATCGCCAGTGTGTTTGGAATCGCAAACAGATCGAGCCAGGGCTGCATTAGTTGCATGGCTTCATCGCGCGAAGCACCCAGCACCGAGCGACCAACATCGCTGTCGTTGCCGAGCAAAACCGTGCAGGCGCCGAGACTCTCGGCGATGATGCGCGCCAGGTCGCCTCGACGAATGGCGATGCGCTCACTCTTGCTGCGCGCAAGCTTCTTGCCTCGGTCGTCGACGTTAGAAACGTCGTAGCCGTGTGCTGCAGAAACAATTGCGCAGAGCGTTGACCAGCCGATGCCACCGTCGCGACCGCGAGCCAACACCACAACGCGCGCCAGGGTTTCATCGGCGTCGTCGACGACCTCGAGGCTTACTCCGACAATCGGCGAGATGCCGAGTGCAACGCAAGCACCGATGTGTTTCACCGCGCC
>CAITNA010000154.1 GCA_903893675.1 uncultured Micrococcales bacterium | reverse complement strand
GTGTTCACGAAGCGACTCGCCCACCTTGCCGGTGATCTGGTCAGCCGCATCCAAGATGGATTGCAGTGAGCCGTACTGCTGAAGCCACTTCGCTGCGGTCTTTGGGCCGACGCCTGGAATGCCGGGCAGGTTATCGCTGGTCTCGCCAACCAGTGCTGCGAGTTCCGGGTATTGCTTAGCGTGCACGCCGTACTTTTCGAGCACGGCCTCGTCGTTCATGCGCGCGAGATTCAGCACTCCCTTTACCGGATAGAGAATTGTGGTCTCTGGGCGAATCAGCTGGAAGGTGTCGCGGTCGCCGCTGACGACAAACACGTCGTAACCCGCATCGGCGGCCTGATCTGCTAGCGAAGCGATGAGGTCGTCGGCTTCGTAGTTTTCGCGAGTGATGTTCAAGATGTTCATGGCGTCGAGTGCTTCGCGAAGCAACTCGGTCTGGCCGATGAACTCCGGCGGGGTCTCGCCTCGGGTGCCCTTGTATTCCGGGTACTCGAGGGTTCTAAAGCTCTCGCGCGAAATGTCGAATGCAACTGCGAGGTGGGTTGGCTTTTCAATACCGAGGATGTTCAAAAGCATCGAGATGAAACCGTGCACAGCGTTGGTGTGCTGGCCTTCTGGAGTGCGGAAAGAATCTGGGCTGAGCGCATAGAAAGCGCGGAACATCAGCGAATGCCCGTCGATTAGCAGCAGAGTAGGCTTGGCATTCATAGCCATAGCCTAAGCGAAAGGCCCGACTGTGTCTGAAATCAAGACCTCACCAGCGGCTGCTGCCCTGCTCGCAGAGCGCAAAGATCTCGGTGCTCTAGCCACCAAGATGGGCATTCAACTTCTTGAACTATCCGCCGAATACGCGGTTGCCACCATGCCAGTTGAGGGCAACACCCAGCCGGTCGGCATTCTGCACGGCGGCGCTCACGTGGTGCTTGCCGAGAGCCTTGGCAGCATGGCAGCAAACGTATGGGCCTACCCAGACAAGCTTGCCGTTGGCATCGAGGTCAACGCCTCGCACACTCGCAGTGTCGCATCCGGTCTGGTCACCGCCACCTGCACCGCGCTGAATTTGGGCAAGAGCCTCACCCTGCACGAGATTGTTATGACTGATGAGCAGGGCCGTCGCCTCAGCACGGTTCGCATCACGAACTTCTTGAAAGAGCGAAACTAACCTTCGCCCCTAGCGCCTAGTGCGCGATTACTTCTTCTCGGCCAGCTGCTCGATGATGGTGAGCGCGACTTCCTTCATGGTGAGGCGTCGGTCCATAGAAATCTTTTGAATCCAGCGGAAGGCATCCGGCTCGGTCATTGCCTTCTTTTCGGTGAGCAGCCCCTTGGCGCGGTCGACCAACTTGCGGGTCTCAAAGCGATCCGTGAGGTCTTTGACCTCTTCTTCAAGAGCAACTAGCTGCTGGTGGCGCGACCAGGCAATCTCGACTGCAGGAAGCAAATCATTTGGAGTGAACGGTTTCACGACGTAGGCCATAGCACCTGCCTCGGTGGCTCGTTCGACGAGCTCCTTCTGGCTGAAAGCGGTTAGCAAGACCACTGGGATGCGCAACTCTTGAATCTTCTCGGCTGCGGTGATGCCATCCATCTTCGGCATCTTGATGTCCATGACGATCACGTCAGGTTTGAGGTCTGCGGCCATAGCAACCGCTTGCTCGCCGTCAGAGGCCTCGCCCACCACTTCGAAGCCGAAGTCGCGCAGGGTCTCGACGATGTCGAGTCGAATCAGGGCTTCGTCCTCGACAACGAGGACCGTGCGCTTCTGGGCTGCATCGCTCATGGCTACAACCATAGGGCAGTTTTCGATATCGGGTAAATGCTCTAAACTTGTCTGGTTGCCGGCCGAAGTGGCGAAATGGCAGACGCGGAGCACTCAAAATGCTTTTCCGAAAGGAGTGCGGGTTCAAGTCCCGCCTTCGGCACCAAAGACAAAACGCACCCCATCGGGGTGCGTTTTGCTTTATGCCTTAGTCCTAGTGGTTTGGGTCGCCAACGCGGTGCACGCGCAGGGTGTTGGTCGATCCGGCAACGCCAGGCGGGGTTCCGGCAACAACAACGACCTCTTCGCCAACCTTGGCAAGGCCCTTAGCAAGCAGGATCTCGTCGACCTGACCCATCATTTCGTCGGTGTGCTTCACGCGGCTAACCAGGTGGGTGTCTGCACCCCATACCAGCGAGAGGCGAAGCTGAGTGTCGCGGTTTGGCGTGAACGCCAGAACCGGAACCTGCGAACGCAGACGGCTGACACGACGCATCGAGTCGCCACCCTCAGTGAAGACACAGACGAAACGCGAACCGAGCAGCTCTGCGATCTCAACGGCAGCAAGCGAAACTGCACCGGCGTGAGTGTGCGGGCGGGTGCCGAGTGCCGGAATGCGCGAGAGACCGTTTTCTTCGGTGTTCTCGATGATTCGAGCCATTGCCTCGACGGTCTCGACTGGCCACTTGCCCACCGAGGTCTCGCCCGAAAGCATTACAGCGTCGGCACCATCAAGGATGGCGTTTGCCACGTCTGATACCTCGGCGCGGGTTGGGCGCGAGTTGTCGGTCATGGTCTCAAGCATCTGGGTTGCAACGATTACCGGCTTTGCCCAGCGACGCGAGAGTTCAACCGCGCGCTTCTGCACCAGTGGAACCTCTTCGAACGGAAGCTCAACACCGAGGTCGCCACGGGCAACCATGATGCCGTCGAAGGCATCGATGATCTCTTCGAGCACGGCAACTGCCTGAGGCTTCTCGATCTTTGCGATTACTGGAAGGCGACGGCCCTCCTCATCCATGATTTCGTGAACGCGCTTGATGTCTGCAGCGTTGCGAACGAACGAGAGCGCAATCATGTCTACGCCTAGCTTGATGCCCCAGCGCAGGTCGTCTTCGTCCTTTTCGCTGAGCGCAGGAACGTTCACGGCAACGCCAGGAAGGTTGATGCCCTTGTTGTTCGAAACGGTGCCTGGAATCTCGCAGACGGTGGTCACAGTGGTTGCGTCAACGTGGGTGGCACGCAGAGTTACCTTGCCGTCGTCAATCAACAACAGGTCGCCAGGGGCAACATCGCCAGGCAGGCCCTTGAAGGTGGTCGAGCAAATGTCCTTGTCGCCAAGGATGTCGTCGATGGTGATCTTGAAAACGTCGCCCTTGGCGAGGTCGTACTTGATGTCGTCCTTGAACTTGCCGAGGCGAATCTTTGGCCCCTGAAGGTCAACGAACACGCCAACTGACTTGCCTGCATCCTCGGCGGCCTTGCGCACGTTGCGGTAGACACCTTCGTGCACGTCGTAGCTGCCGTGGCTCAGGTTCATGCGAGCTACGTCAACACCGGCCTCGATTACTGCTCTGATTTGCTCGTAGCTCGAAGTTGCCGGACCCATGGTCGCAACGATCTTGGCGCGTCTCATTTTTTCCTTACTGGTTTAACCCTCAGCAAGCATACTGAGGGCCTTGTTTTGCTAAATCGAAATCGGTTTGTCTGTTGGCTTAACAGGCGAAGGCAATTCGGTAACGCCTTCGAGGTAGTCATCGATGGCTGCGGCCGCTGCCCTGCCCTCGGCAATCGCCCAGACAATCAGGCTCTGACCGCGACCGGCGTCGCCTGCAACGAAGACGCCGTCTTCGGCGGTCGCCCACTTTGAGTCACGGATGAAGTTGCCGCGCGAATCGGTGCCAACCGAAATCTGGTTGCCAACCACTTCGCTTTCTGGGCCGGTGAAGCCGAGTGCGAGAAGAACGAGATCTGCAGGCAGAACCTTTTCGGTGTCGGCCTTCGGAACACGCTTGCCGTCAACGAACTCGGTTTCTGCAACCTTGATGCCGGTGAGCTTGCCGTTTTCGCCGACAAACTCGACGGTCGATGCGAGATACTTTCGCTCTCCGAACTCTTCGTGCGCGCTGGCAACTTCGAACAGAGTCGGGAAGGTTGGCCAAGGCTGTGCATCCGTGCGCTCGCTCGATGGCTGCTTGCCGATAGCAAGTGTGGTGACCGAAAGTGCGCCCTGACGAGTTGCGGTGCCGAGGCAGTCTGCGCCGGTGTCGCCACCGCCGAGAATCACTACGTGCTTGCCGGCTGCGCTGATCTGGGCGGCCAACGACTGACCCGAGACGACACGGTTTGCCTGGGTTAGATAATCCATGGCGAAGTGAACGCCGAACAGGTCGCGGCCCGTCACGTCGAGGTCGCGTGGCTTGGTTGCACCGGTGGCGATGAGCACCGCGTCGTAGCGCGAACGCAGGTCTTCCCAGGTGATGTCGATGCCGATGTTCACGCCTGGGCGGAATCGGGTTCCCTCGGTCTCCATCTGAGCCAGACGGCGATCGATGTGGAACTTCTCCATCTTGAAATCTGGAATTCCGTATCGAAGCAGGCCACCGATTTTGTCGTCGCGCTCATACACGGCAACCGTGTGTCCTGCGCGGGTTAGCTGCTGCGCGGCTGCAAGCCCCGCTGGGCCTGAGCCAACGATTGCCACGGTCTTGGCGGTCAAGCGCTCTGGTGCGTGTGGAACCACCCAGTCGCTGTCGAAGGCGCGGTCGATGATCGAAACCTCAACGTCTTTGATGGTTACAGCTGGTTGATTGATGCCG
>CAITNA010000153.1 GCA_903893675.1 uncultured Micrococcales bacterium | reverse complement strand
TGTTGAGAGTCTCGCTAACCACTTCAGATGCGTGAGTCAGTTCAGCCATTCCAAACTGAATCGCCTGGGTGGTCATCTTTTCGATTTCGTCTTGCGAGACACCGCGCATGACAGCCGACGCACCCGAACCGAGAGCGTGAACCACGATTAGGTCGCGAAGTCGCTCGAGCAGGTCTTCGACAAAGCGACGTGGGTCTTGACCGGTTTGAATCACGTTGTCGACCGATGCGAAAACATCGGCCGAGTTCCTGAGCGCGAAAGCCTCGACAACGGTGTCGAGCAAACTTGCGTGAGTGAAGCCAAGTAGTGCAACCGCGCGGTCGTAGCTGACCTCGCCGTTTTCACTGCCGGCAATAAGTTGATCGAGCAACGAAAGCGAATCGCGAACTGAGCCGCCACCTGCGCGAACTACAAGTGAGAGAACCCCCGACTCGACCTTCACGTTTTCTTCGTCGCAAAGCTTCTCGAGGTATTCGTGCATCATGCCTGGTGGCACGAGTCGGAATGGGTAGTGGTGTGTGCGCGAACGGATGGTCGAGATGACCTTCTCAGGTTCGGTGGTTGCGAAGATGAACTTGACGTGGGCAGGTGGCTCTTCGACGATTTTCAGCAGCGCGTTGAAGCCCTGCGGAGTGACCATGTGCGCCTCATCCAAGATGAAGATCTTGTAGCGGTCGCGAACAGGTGCATAGCCGGCACGTTCGCGAAGTTCACGGGCATCGTCGACGCCGTTGTGACTGGCGGCATCGATCTCGACAACGTCGACCGAGCCGGTGCCTTCACGCGAAAGTTCGATGCAGCTCGGGCACTTGCCGCACGGGGTGTCGGTTGGGCCTTCGGCGCAGTTCAGGCAGCGAGCCAGGATGCGCGCAGAGGTGGTCTTGCCGCAGCCGCGAGGGCCACTGAACAGGTAGGCGTGGTTGACGCGGTCATTGCGCAGGGCTGTTTGCAGAGGGGCGGTCACCTGAGCCTGGCCGATTAGTTCGGCAAAGGCTTCTGGGCGATATCGACGATAGAGAGCGGTGACCACGCTTAGAGAATACCCGCTGCCACCGACGCCCATTTACTTGCCCCCAGCGACCAGTCGGACATAAAAGAACTCCCAGCACACCCGCCAGAGCTCAGTTACCCTTGCTGCATTTCTGCCCTGGGGGATTTCCAAGATGACGCCGCACTGGGAGTCCGTCAGTCAGTTTACCTAGCGCGTAACGGCTAATGCATCCGAGCCAGAGGCCGTGGCTGTGTGCTTGAAGGTGAACCCATCAACCGTGACACTTTCACCGACGGCTAGAGGTGCCTTCAGATACCTAGGATCGACTGCCAAAGTGGCGTTAGAAATTACCTGAACCGGCCCATAGCCGGACGTTTTCGATGTGTCGACTCGATATACCAAGAGGCCAGGCTTTGCCAGTTTTGAATCCAGCCCGAGAGCCCGACGATCTTCAACTACTAGCGCCGTGGTTCTGCCCGTAGGAATGACTACGGCTTTTATGCCCCCTGCAGTCTCGATTGGGGTGAGCGAATAGTCGCCAACACCAGTCGGCGAACATACAAGTTGTGATTCATCAAGCCATCCAAGGACATAGCGCTCCCAGGCCAGTAGACCAGGCGCTTGGCTTCGCTCGTCGCTCAGCCCCATGTAGCTAAATTCGCCCGTGTACTGAAATTGAGTCTCGTATGTGTTTCCGGTTGCCGAGTAAAGGTCGACGACTCCAAATGAGTGGCTGATTTCGTGGTTTAGCCAAATTGCACCCCAGTAATTGATGTCGGCTCCGCTTGTTGCTCCATTGTGCAAGTTATTTCCATCCAAATGGAAGCCGAAATCAGCCGAGTATGAGACGGCTGGGCCATTTGGCAACGCGCGCTGATCTGGGTTAGTGATAATGACGAAGCTGTCGCTCTTAGAGAAATCTGTGGTTGGGTCAGCCAGAGCCAAAGCTTCCGCGGCAAAACTGTGCTGTCCGTCGAAACTTGCATAACTATATGCCGTTGATGGTTTGCTCATAGTGAACCAGTGCAGATTTGGCTCAAGCATGTAATTGAGCTTGCCGTAAGACACTTCACTAAAAATCTGAGTGGCTCTCGGATTGATCTTGGCGAAAGCCGCATCTGGAGTCATCGTCGCTTTGGCATCAGGGAAGTCGACAAAGATGACCGTGCTGTGGACATCGCCTGTGTCTTTGCCGCGGGCTGCAATTCTTGGAATGCCTAGAGCGACATCACCGCGGTTGTCAGCCACCGGCAGGCGACAGGCGGCAAACGATCCAGTTACTACAGATGGGCTAGGTGTCGGCGCGGCGGTGACTGACTTCAATGCCCAAGACTTGTTTCTTCCTACGGCCTTGCATACGTAAGTTTTGCCCCCGGATACCAGCGTCTTTCCTATGGCCGTGCACTTAGTGCCGGCAACGCTCGCCGCCAAACCTGCGCCTCCATGGAGGGCAGAAAATGCAATTGCGAGAGCAATCAGGGACGCAGCCAACTTACGAGGGGTCATGCCTAAACACTAACCACCGCTTGAGATATCTTGCGCGGATAGACTTACTCAGTTGTCGCTAACACGACGGCAAAACCCAGGAGAATTCGCCTAGTGGCCTATGGCGCGCGCTTGGAAAGCGCGTTGGGTGCAAGCCCTCGGGGGTTCGAATCCCCCATTCTCCGCCCACTGGTGTCGCAAGACATCAGAGGTTCACAAATGAGACAGTGAACAAAGCCCTCAGAGCA
>CAITNA010000152.1 GCA_903893675.1 uncultured Micrococcales bacterium | reverse complement strand
TTCCACTGATGAACATCATCAACGGAGGCGCGCACGCAGACACTGGCGTCGACATCCAGGAATTCATGATTGTTCCAATCGGTGCAAAGACTTTCAGTGACGCACTTCGCTCGGGCGCAGAGGTTTACCACTCGCTCAAGGCGCTGCTGCACAGCAAGGGTCTGTCGACCGGCCTCGGCGACGAGGGTGGTTTCGCACCTGAGCTGCCAAACAACCGCGCGGCTCTCGAGCTGATCAGCGAGGCAATCGAGAAGGCTGGCTACAAGGTCGGCACCGACTTCGCACTCGCACTCGATGTTGCAGCAACCGAGTTCTACGACGAGGCAACCGGCAAGTACAAGTTCGAAGGCCAGGAGCGTTCTGCCGACGAGATGATTGCCTACTACGAGAAGCTCGTTGCAGACTTCCCAATGGTTTCGATCGAAGACCCACTGGCCGAGGATGACTGGGCTGGCTGGACCAAGATCACCGCCGACCTTGGCGACAAGGTTCAGCTCGTTGGCGACGACCTTTACGTCACCAACCCAGCACGTCTGCAGAAGGGCATCGACCTGAAGGCCGGAAACGCCATTTTGGTAAAGGTGAACCAGATCGGTTCGCTTACCGAGACCCAGGACGCGGTTGCCCTGGCCCAGCGCCACGGCATGAAGGCCATCATCTCGCACCGTTCGGGCGAGACCGAAGACGTCTTCATCGCTGACCTGGCTGTTGCAACCGACGCGGGCCAGATCAAGACTGGTGCTCCTGCCCGCAGTGAGCGCGTTGCCAAGTACAACCAGCTGCTTCGCATTGAAGAAGAGCTCGCCGACGCCGCCTACTACCCAGGTGTCGCTGCGTTCCCTCGCTTCAAGAAGTAAGACACTTATTAGATGTCAAGAACCCCGATCCGTCGACCTGCGCCGCGAGGCGCACAGCGCGCGAAAGCGAGCAAGTCGGCTGGTCGGGTTTCTGCATCTCGAGGTGCCTCTCGCGGTGCAGGCCGCGCCGCTGCCGGCAAGATGGCCAACTCGGTCAACGAGACCCGCGAGTGGATGCGCAACTTCATCAACTGGGATGCCCGCACCGCGACCATCCTCGTAATGTTTGTCGTCGGCGTTCTAACTCTCGCCCCAAGCATTCAAAACTGGTTCACCTATCGTCAGCAGATCGCCGACATGCAGGCGCAGGTCAACGCCGCGAAGCAAAACGTGAGCGACATGACTACCGAGCGCAAACGCTGGGATGACCCTGTCTATGTTCGTGCTCAGGCGCGACAGCGTTTGTACTACGTTCTGCCTGGCGAGGTTTCTTACCTCGTCATGGATGCGGGCAGCGTCAACACCAGCGACTCGTCGGGCACCGTCGGGGCAGCGCTTGCCGACACTCGCAACACCACTCAGATCTCGAGCAAGGTGACTGCCACCAGCGACAACTGGGTTGACATCATTGGCGGTTCGGTCATCCAAGCTGGAACGACTGAGCCGAGCCCTGCGCCTTCGAACGCGAAGAACTAATGCCGCTAACGCACGCAACCGAACTTGATGTTCAGGTGGTTTCGAGACAGCTCGGCCGGCCTGCTCGCGACATCGTTGCAATCGCGGCGCGCTGCGTGTGCGGCAACCCTCTGGTGGTGCAGACCAAGCCGAGACTTGCCGATGGCACTCCGTTTCCGACTCTGTATTACCTGACCCACCCGGCCGCCACCGCTGCCATCTCGACCCTCGAGGCCAGTGGTCTCAAGGAGGTGTGGTCTTTCATGTATTCACCAGTTGCCAGACCGGTTAGGTTTCGGGCTGCTCCAGCGAAGAAGCGAATCTGATCGACCGAGAGCATGATCTCGTATTCGACCAGGGTGCTGCG
>CAITNA010000151.1 GCA_903893675.1 uncultured Micrococcales bacterium | reverse complement strand
GTCATGGACTCGGGCGACCTCGAGCGCGAAAAGGGAATTACCATCTTGGCCAAGAACACCGCGATTGCCTACAAGGGCAAGTCGAGCGGTGGCCAAGAGATCACCATCAACGTAATCGACACCCCAGGCCACGCCGACTTCGGTGGCGAGGTTGAGCGCGGTCTCTCGATGGTTGACGGCGTTGTTCTGTTGGTTGATGCATCTGAGGGCCCGCTGCCTCAGACTCGCTTCGTTCTGCGCAAGGCTCTCGAGTCGAACCTGCCTGTGATTCTTTTGGTCAACAAGACCGACCGCCCGGATGCACGCATCGACGAAGTTGTTGAAGAGACTCACGACTTGCTGCTCGGTCTTGCCAGCGACATTCACGAGGATGTTCCTGACCTAGACGTCGACGCAATTCTCGACCTGCCTGTTATCTATGCATCGGGTCGTGCCGGCCGCGCTTCGTTCAACAAGCCAGCCGACGGCACCCTGCCAGACAACGAAGACCTCGAGCCATTGTTCGAAGCCATCATGAAGTACATCCCGGCTCCGAAGTATGACGACGAGCACCCGCTGCAGGCGCACGTCACCAACTTGGATGCATCGCCGTTCCTCGGCCGTCTTGCACTTCTTCGCATTTTCAACGGCACCTTGAAGAAGGGTCAGCAGGTTGCCTGGGTTCGCCACGATGGCACCACCCAGAACGTAAAGATCACCGAGCTGCTCAAGACCAAGGCGCTCGACCGTTTCCCAACGGATGAGGCAAACCCTGGCGACATCGTCGCAGTTGCCGGCATCGAAGACATCACCATCGGTGAGACCCTTGCCGACCCGAATGACGTTCGCCCGCTGCCGCTGATCAAGGTTGACGACCCTGCAATCTCGATGACCATCGGTATCAACACCTCGCCGATGGCTGGTCGCGTTAAGGGCGCAAAGGTCACCGCACGTTTGGTGAAAGACCGTCTAGACCGCGAACTCATCGGTAACGTATCGCTCAAGGTTTTGCCTACCGACCGCCCAGACGCCTGGGAAGTTCAGGGTCGTGGCGAGCTTGCTCTGGCCATCCTGGTTGAGCAGATGCGTCGCGAGGGCTACGAGCTGACCGTGGGGAAGCCACAGGTAGTTACCAAGAAGATCGATGGCAAGCTGCACGAGCCTGTTGAAGACCTGACCATCGACGTGCCAGAGGAATTCCTCGGCGCAATGACTCAGCTGATGGCTGCTCGCAAGGGCCGCATGAAGAACATGATCAACCACTCAACCGGTTGGGTTCGCATGGAGTTCATGGTTCCGAGCCGTGGCCTTATCGGCTTCCGCACCGAGTTCCTGACCACCACCAAGGGCACCGGTATCGCCAACGCGCTTTCGGCAGGCTACGAGCCTTGGGCTGGCGAAATCGTTACCCGTCAAAACGGTTCGATGGTTGCCGACCGTGCCGGAGTTGCAACTCCGTTTGCGATGATTGCACTTCAGGAGCGTGGTTCGTTCTTCGTTCAGCCGACCGAAGAGGTTTACATGGGCATGGTCGTGGGCGAGAACTCACGTGCCGATGACATGGAAGTCAACATCACCAAGGAAAAGAAGCTCACCAACATGCGTGCGGCTTCAAGCGATGAGTTCCAGGCGCTGACCCCACCGAAGAAACTTTCGTTGGAAGAGTGTCTTGAGTTCGCTCGCGAAGACGAGTGTGTCGAGGTTACCCCTGAGGCAACTCGCATTCGCAAGGTTGAGCTTGACCCGAACCTGCGTGCGCGTGCGGCAAGCGCTCGCAAGCGTGCCAACGACAACTAATTAGTGTTTTGTGAAAAGCGTCGCGCTACTGTGCGGCGCTTTTTGCTTTCTCGGTGCGCAGGTAAAGCACGGTGACCGGAATCAGGTAACCGAACCAGACCAAAGTCTGCAGCAGGGTAGGTGCCGGGTTGAAACTGATCAAACCGTGCAGCACGGCCTCGACCGGTGACCCGTTCGGCAGCACTGCGCTGACGTCGTAGGTGTGGTTTTGCAATGGCAACGCGATGATCTCTTCAAACTCTGAGACCGCATAGGCCAGGATGCCCGCTGAAACGACAATCAAAAAGATGCCGGTGTAGCGGAAGAACTTGCTTAGGTTGATTCGAAGTGCGCCCTTGAAGCTGAAGTAGCCGAGCACGCCGGCGAGCACGATGCCGAGGACTGCGCCGATGACCGGGTTGTCACCCTCGGCGGTTGCGCGAGCTGCGCTCCACAAAAAGATTGAGGTTTCGATTCCCTCACGAATGACGGCAACGAAAGCAATGGCGACCAGGCCGAAGGTTGCCGTGCTGGTTGCGTCGACCTTGCCGCGCAGTTCTGCGCCAAGGCCGCGGCTCTGCGACTTCATCCAGAAGACCATCCAAGTGACAAAGGCCACCGCGATGATGCTGGTGCTGCCGCCGATGATTTGATTTAGCCCACCCTCGACGTTGGCGACGGTAATGGTGAGCACCAAGCCGACGGCGATGGCAACCACAATCGCAAGAGCGACTCCGCCCATGACCTGGGGGATTGCCTTGCGGCGGTCGGTTTTGACTAGGTAGGCAACGAGGATGCCGATGATCAGCGCGGCCTCTAAGCCCTCGCGCAGACCAATCAAAAAGTTAGCCAGCATGGTGCCTTTCTTGGCCCAGTATCATCTGGGTTTCGAACAGTAAGGCAAGCCTAAGTTAGGCAAACCTAAGTCGTCAAGCCTGGCTTAAAGTAGAGGGATGCCAAAGCAAACGCTCAACGCCCGCCGTGTGCTCATCGTGCACGCGCACCCAGACGATGAAAGCCTGTTCACCGGCCACATCATCGCCGAGCGTTTGGCTGCCGGTGCAGAGGTTTTCGTTCTCACTCTGACTCGCGGCGAACGCGGCACCGTCAAGCTCGAAGAGCTCAAGGGCCTCGAGGGTCAGCTCGGTGCCATGGGCGCATTCCGCGAAGGCGAACTTCGCGTAGCGATCTCAGAGCTGGCCAAGGCTGGTCGCGGAAACCTGCAGCACGCAATTGCCGGCACTCGCGCTTATCTCGACAGCGGCATGCGAATGACTCCGCTCGGCAAACCTGCAAAGCCTCGTCGCCTCGACGAACTCGCACTTTCAGCAGCAAGCACTCCGATCATCGCCGAAGATATCGTTCGCGTGATGAACGCATTCAAGCCGGATGCAGTCATCACTTACAACTCAAAGGGCGGCTACGGTCACCCCGATCACAAGCAGGCATACCAGGCAACCGCAATGGCACTGCGTCAGTTCCGTCGCACTCGCCGCCGCGCACCACAATTCTGGGTAATCGCAGAGCCGAACGAACGCTTCGAGGTTGCGGTTGGCGATGCCAGCACCGCGAAAATTAAGAAGGCCGCGCTCGAGGCACACGCATCCCAGGTGACGGTGAATGCAGAAACTTATTCGGTCGTGCCTGGTCACGAGATTCGCTATGACGCACCAGAGCGCATTCGCCGGGCGAACCCAAGCCCTTTGGTCTTGCTTCGCCCTGTGCTGACTTTCTTCTGGGCGGCACCGCTCGGCATTCTGCTCGGGCTTGCCGGCACGCTGCTGCACTCGGTAACCGCAACCACCAAAGATCACTACCCAATCGGCCTAGTTGTCGCGCTGGTGATGGTTGGCGCACTGGCACTTGCTCTGCGCCTGCTTCGCAACAGCCGTGGCGCGCTCTATCTGATGACCGCGGCATTCATCTCGACCGTGTTCTGGCTCGCGCAAAAGCAGCCGGGCGGCGAAGTGCTGATTCTCGGCAACCAGAACGGCGACACCTGGGCCTATGGCTCGATGGTGATCTGCGCTGTGGTCATGTTGTTCCCAAGAATTCGACCTGGCAGCTGGCGCAGAAGCGCCGCGGGCCACCGTTAAACTATTCGCAGGTTTTAGGAGCAAATCGTGACTTATGTAATCGCCCTCCCTTGTGTCGATGTCAAAGACAAGGCGTGCATCGAAGAGTGCCCGGTTGACTGCATCTATGAGGGTGACCGCATGCTCTACATCCACCCTGACGAGTGTGTTGACTGCGGTGCCTGCGAGCCGGTTTGCCCTGTCGAGGCGATTTATTACGAGGATGACCTTCCAGGTCAGTGGGCCGATTACTACAAGGCCAACGTCGAATTCTTCAGCACCGTAGGTTCGCCAGGTGGCGCTGCAAAGGTTGGCAAGATCGCCGGCGATCACCCAGTAGTCGAGGCCGTCGCTCCTCAGGGCAACTAGTCGTGTTCGACCGCCTGCCCGAGTATCCGTGGGAGCTGCTGACCCCATACAAGCAAAAGGCGAGCACACACGCTGGCGGTTTGGTTGATCTCTCGGTTGGTTCACCAGTCGACCCAACTCCTTCAGTCATCCAGGATGCACTCATCGCAGGATCGAACGCACCTGGCTATCCGTCAACCGGTGGTTCGCCTGAATTCAAAAACGCTGTCGTCGAATGGTTCGCTCGTCGCCGTGGAGTAGAGGGGTTGAAGCCAGAGCAGGTCATGCCGACCATCGGTTCGAAAGAGCTGATTTCGTGGCTTCCGCTAATGCTTGGTCTTGGCCCTGGCGACGTTGTGGTTCAGCCAGAGGCTGCCTACACCGCATACGCGGTTGGTGCCGCGCTGTGCGGCGCAGAGATTGTTAGCGAGAATGACCCTGCCAAGTGGCCTGCAAACGCGAAACTGATTTGGATCAACTCGCCTGGCAACCCAGATGGCCGCGTGCTTTCTGTCGTCGAGATGAAGGCTGCCGTCGATCGCGCACGCGAGCTTGGCGCTCTGCTTGCCAGCGACGAGTGCTACGCAGAGCTCGGCTGGGATGAATGGTCTGACGTCACGATTCCGAGCGCGCTTGACCCAAGGGTCTGCGGCGGCAGCGCAGAAGGCGTGCTCGTGCTCTATTCGCTAAGCAAGCAGTCGAACCTCGCCGGCTATCGTGCGGCCTTCGCCGTTGGCGAGGCAAGTCTGGTGAAGCAGCTGGTGAACATTCGCATGCACGCCGGTTTGAACACCCCTGGGCCGGTGCAGAAGGTTATGGCCGTTGCGCTCGGCGACTACGAGCACGTCGCCATCG
>CAITNA010000150.1 GCA_903893675.1 uncultured Micrococcales bacterium | reverse complement strand
GCCCCTATGCCTTGCGCGCCGATGGCACAGACGGGCCGCGAGACGGCTTCAACAAAGACTTGCTGCTGATCGACCCATACGCCAAGGGCATTACCCGCGTGAACCAGCGCACCTATTACTGTGTGGCGGTTGACGACAGCTTCGACTGGCAGGGCGTGACCAAGCCGAACGTGCCGCTCGACCGTGCCGTGATCTATGAGGCCCACGCCCGCGGTCTGACCCGTGGCAATACCGCGCTGCCTGACGACATTCGCGGCACCTACGCGGCCCTGGCCCACCCGAGCACCATCGAGCACCTCAAGCGCATCGGCATCACCACGGTCGAACTGCTGCCGATTCACCAGATCATCAGCGAACCGCGCCTTCTCAACATGGGCCTGTTCAACTACTGGGGTTACAACTCAATCAACTTCTTCACCCCGCACCACCGCTACGCCAGCCTCAGCGCACAGGAGGAAGGCCCGCAGGCCGTGCTCAACGAACTGAAGACGGCCATCCGTGAATTGCACCGCAACGGCATCGAAGTGGTCTTGGATGTGGTCTACAACCACACCGCAGAAGGTGGCAACCGCGGCCTGACATTCAGCTATCGCGGGCTCGATGCATCGAGTTACTACCGCATGGATGACGAGGGCAACTATCACGACACCACCGGTTGCGGTAACTCGCTGAACTTTGGCAACCCGCACGTGGTCGACCTCGTGATTGATTCGATGCGCTACTGGACAAACGAGTTGCAGATCGACGGCTTCCGTTTTGATCTTGCCGTCACCCTCGCGCGCGATGAGTCGAACAGCTTCAACCCGCACCACCAGATTCTGCAGCGAATTGTCGAAGACCCTGACTTTGCGAATTCGAAAATGATTGTTGAACCCTGGGATGTCGGACTCGGCGGATGGCAAACCGGTGGCTTCCCTGACCGCTTCAGCGAGTGGAACGACCGCTATCGCGACAGCGTGCGTCGCTTTTGGTTGAGCGACATTGCCAACGCCCGCAACTCGGGCCAGCATCACGAGGGCATCGGCGAAATTGCCACAAGGTTGGCGGGTTCGCGCGACATCGTTGATGGTCCATCCGGGCCGCTGGGCACAGTGAACTTCATCACCGCGCACGACGGCTTCACCCTGAACGACCTGGTTTCTTACAACGTGAAGCACAATCAGGTGAATGGCGAGTCGAACCGCGACGGCAACAGCAACAACTACTCGTTCAACCACGGTGGCGAGGGTGATCAGGTCGACGACGAGATCAAGGCCGTTCGTCGCAAGGCGGCGCGCAACCTTATGGCGACCCTGCTGTTCTCGGCGGGCATCCCGATGATTACCGCCGGTGACGAGCGCCTCAAGACTCAGCTCGGCAACAACAACGCCTACTGCCAAGACACCGTGCTGAGCTGGCTCGACTGGGAGCTCACCCCGCACCAGAGCGATTTCGAGACCACCGTAGCCCACCTGATTCGCCTGCGCTCCGAGAACCCGGTGCTTCGCCCTCGAAACTTCAGCAATTTCAACGAATCGCGCCCCGACAGCGACCTGGCCCGCTGGTACAACGCAGCCGGTGAGGTTCTAACCGAGGCCGAATGGGACAACCCCGAGACTCGCACCTTCTCAAAGCTTTCTGCCCGCCTCGAGGATGACGGCAGCCGCAATGAGGTGCTGCTGATCATCCATGGTGCCGAGGCCCCGGCCCAGGTGAAACTGCCTGAAGATGCCGACGCCAAAGAATACGAACTGGTCTGGGATAGCCAGAACGAGACACCTGCTGCCCCGACCCGTGTGCTGCCTGGCACCACGCTAGGAATGGCACCTGCGAGTGTCAAATTGCTAACGATTATTCGCTAGCCAAAAATTGCCTTTATCGAGGCGCCCAGCCTCAACTAGCCTTATGGCTATGACCAGCATCGACTACCGCCACGACAGCCCAATTGGCCGCCTTGGAATCGTGGGGGTCAAGCCTTCGGTTGACGAGGGCCGCTGGCCAGCCAAGGCTTTCATCGGCGAGGTTTTGCCATTTAGTGCCGCCGTGTTTCGCGAAGGCCACGACTCAATTGCTGCCGAGCTGCTTCTGATCTCGCCAAAGGGAACCGAAACTGTTTTTCGCATGCACGCCGGAGCCCCTGGCACCGACAGCTTTCACACTCGCGCCCAGCTAAACGAGCAGGGCAAATACCGTTTTCAGATTCGCGCATTCGGCGATGATTTCGAAACCTGGCACCACAACGCATCTGTGAAGATTGCGGTCGGTGTCGATGAAGAACTCATGATGCTCGAAGGTGTGGCCTTGCTCACCCGAGCAGCTGCCGAGAAAACTCGTTCGAACGCGAACGCCAAGGCCCTTGTTGCCCTCGCCGAGAAACTCGGCGACACCCGTGTCAAAGTTGCCGAGCGCCTGAAGGCCGCAGAGACCGAAGCGATTCACAAACTCATCACCGATGAGCCGATTCGATCACTTGTCACCCTCAGCGACGAGTTTGTAATCAATTGCGAACGCGAGCTTGCAGGCAGCGCCGCCTGGTATGAATTCTTCCCGCGCAGCGAAGGCGCGGTCTTCGACGCGAAGACCAAGACCTGGACTTCCGGCACATTCAAGACCGCAACCAAGCGCTTGGCAGCAGTTGCCGAGATGGGCTTCCAGGTTCTCTACCTGCCACCGATTCACCCGATTGGTCGAGCATTCCGCAAGGGGCCAAACAACACCCTCAACGCCGGCCCGCAGGACCCAGGTTCACCATGGGCCATCGGCTCTGAAGCAGGTGGCCACGACGCCATTCACCCAGATCTCGGCACGGAGAAAGACTTCGTCGCCTTTGTAAAGGCGGCAAACAAGGCAGGCATCGAGGTAGCTCTCGACCTCGCTCTGCAGGCATCGCCCGAGCATCCGTGGGTAAAGACTCACCCGGAGTGGTTCACCACCCGTGCCGACGGCTCGATTGCCTACGCCGAGAACCCACCAAAGAAGTATCAGGACATCTACCCGATCAACTTCGATAACGACCGCGACGGAATCTATAACGAGGTTCTTAGCGTCGTGAAGCACTGGATCGGCCTGGGCATCCGCATCTTCCGCGTCGACAACCCGCACACCAAGCCGGTGAACTTCTGGGAGTGGCTAATTGGCGAGGTCAACGCCGAATACCCAGACGTGATCTTCTTGGCGGAGGCATTCACTCGCCCAGCGATGATGCAAACCCTGGGCAAGGTTGGCTTCCAGCAGAGCTACACCTACTTCACCTGGCGCAACACCAAGGCCGAGCTCGAGTCATACCTGGCAGAGCTCGCTCACCAGAACGCAGATTACTTCCGCCCAAACCTCTGGGTGAACACCCCCGACATCCTCACCGAATACCTTCAGTTTGGCGGCGAGGCCGGCCACAAGATTCGTGCGATTGTTGCGGCGATGGCAGGTTCATCCTGGGGAATGTATTCGGGATTCGAACTCATCGAGTCGGTTGCCCGCCCTGGAGCCGAAGAGCACATCGACAGCGAGAAGTACGAATACAAACCTCGAAACTGGGATGCCGCGGCCAAGGCCGGCAAAACCATCGCTCCGCTGATCACCAAACTGAATCAGATTCGCGCTGCTCATCCAGCAGTGCGTCAGCTTCGCAACCTCGAACTGCACTTCAGCGATGACTCATCGATTTTGGTTTTCTCAAAGCACCTCGCAGCAGAGCACAGTTCAACCGGCAAAGCCGAAACCGTCCTCGTCGTGGTCAACGTCGACCCGCACTCTGTACGCGAAACTTCTGTTCACCTCGACGCTTGGCGTGCCGGCATCGCGGGCACGCAATTCGAGGTGCGCGATCTGCTCACCGATGAAACTTACGAGTGGGGCGAGCACAACTACGTGCGCCTCGACCCGCGCGAGAACCCAGCGCACGTGATGCTGGTCACCAAGGTGAAGCAGTAACCGTGCAAGAAATTCACCCAGAGGTTTTAGCCAAGGTCACCGGCGGCAGCTATCACGCGCCGCACGATGTTCTCGGCGCTCACGCGTTTGACGGCGGTTGGGTCGTCCGTGTGCTTCGCCCACTTGCCACCAAGGTGACGGCCGATCTCGGCAGCAGCACGGTCGAACTCGAGCACGTGCACAACGGGCTCTGGCAGGGCACGGTGACCTCTAGCGCGGCTCCCGACTATCGCGTGATTGCCGAATACCAGGATGGCGCTGCCACCAACGCGTGGACCACAGACGACGCCTACCGCCACCTGCCAAGCATCGGCGAACTCGACTTGCACCTGATTTCTGAGGGTCG
>CAITNA010000149.1 GCA_903893675.1 uncultured Micrococcales bacterium | reverse complement strand
TCTCGCCTACCTCTCTATCTCGGCAGACGGCAAGAGCAACCTCAATCTGATTTCAGCTCCTGAGACCGTTCAGGCACTTCAGGAGCTCACCCGCCTGGCCGTTCAGGTGAAGACCACCTCGTTCAGCCGCCTGATTCTCGACATTGGCGGCTCGCGCCAGACCCGCGTCAACGACCTGACCCGCATTGTCAACAAGCTGGTCGCCAAGGTCCAGGAGACCGGTGAGGACGTTCACATGAAGCCGATGTCGTCATACGAGCGCAAGATCGTTCACGATTTGGTAGCCGAGGCCGGCCTAGTGTCTGAGTCTGAGGGCGAAGGCAAAGACCGCCACATCGTCATCAAGACTGCCTAACGTTTCACGTGAAACATCCCGAAAATGGATGAATTTGCCCCTGAGGCCGAAACCCCGGCTGTAGCCGCCATCTTTGGCGCTCAGGCCGACCAGGCCCGCGCCTATTTCAAAGCCCTAGTTCGCGACGCCGATTTGCTCGGCCTGTTGGGCCCACGCGAGATGCCGAAGCTCTGGAGCCGCCACATCCTCAATTCGGCCGTAGTTGCCGAGTTGGTCGAGCCGGGCAAGACCGTGGCCGATGTTGGATCCGGGGCTGGATTGCCCGGAATTCCGATGGCCTTGGCCCAACCGAGCGCCCAATTCACGCTGATTGAACCAATGGAACGCCGTTCTGACTGGCTGAAGAAGATGGTTGTTGAGCTCGGCTTGGCCAATGTCGAGGTGCTTCGAGCCAGGGCCGAAGAGGTGGGCGAAGCCTACGAAATCGTTACCGCCAGGGCTGTTTCAGCCTTGCCTAAGTTGCTGCGACTGGTCGTTCCAATCACCCACGCCGGCGGCCAAGTTCTGGCCCTCAAGGGTTCAAAGGCCGGCGAGGAAATCGAAGAGAGTCGCAAGTTGATGAAGAAGCTGGGCATCCAAGGATTTGAGATCATCCAGGTAGGCAAGGAATTTTTGGCTGAACCCACGTCTGTGGTTCGCACTAAGTTAGTCTGAACTCGTAAAGTTTGGAGTTCAAATGACTGACAATTCGAAGCCTGAGGCCGAGAAAGACGCCGTCACCCCAGCCACCGTTGCGCCGGGTTTGGGCTTCCCGCTTGATCGCAAAGAAACCTCGCCAGAACCAACCGGTTGGCAGATTCCGGCCGGGTCTGACGGCAGCACGACAGAAATCTAGGGAACGTTTCACGTGAAACAATTCGAGGAGGGCGCTAGCCCGCTTGGTGGCAATGACACCCCGCTCGCTCGTGAGCTCGCCGAAAGCACCACTCGCCTAGCCCGAGTGCGAGCACTCTCTCTTCCTAGACCTCGCAAGACTCGAATCATCGCCGTCTCGAACCAGAAGGGTGGAGTCGGTAAAACCACAACCGTGGTTAACCTTGCCGCAGCTCTGGCCTTGAAGGGTGCCACCGTTTTGGTTTTGGACATGGATCCTCAGGGCAACGCATCCACGGCCCTCAACATCGAAAAGACTTCAGAGACCGTCGGGCTCTACGAGGTGCTGATGGGGCAATGCCGCCTCGAGGAGGCCATCCAGGTTTCGACCGACGCCGCTGGCCTTTTCGGAATTGCAGCAACTCTCAAGCTCGGCCAGATCGAGTTTGACCTGGGCTACTCGGGTGAACGCCACAATCGACTGAAGCAAGCACTCGACCTATTCCTGCAGACCGCGACCACGCCTCCCGACTACGTCATCATGGATTGCCCGCCGAGCTTCGGCACTTTGACTATTAACGCTCTTTCGGCAGCGAACGAAGTGCTGATTCCGATCCAGGGCGAGTTTTATGCACTCGAGGGTTTGACCCAGCTTTTGCAAAACGTCGAGGCCGTCAAGGGTGCAACAAACCCAGAGCTCGAGCTTTCGACCATCCTCTTGACGATGTTTGATGGCCGCACTCGCCTGGCACAGGGAGTCGCTGAGGATGTTCGAGCTCACTTCGGCGATGTGACATTGACCACGGTCATCCCGCGTTCAGTAAAAGTTTCGGAAGCACCATCATTCGATCGTTCGGTCGTGACTTATGACCCAAGCTCAACCGGTGCGATCGCATACATGGAAGCTGCCGCAGAAATCGCAATAAGAGGAGAAGCAAATGGCCGATAAGAAACCTGAAGCGAAAAAGCCCGCAGAGAAAAAAGGTGGACTCGGTCGCGGAATCGGTTCGCTGCTTCCTGACGCGTCGGGCCCAAAGAGCAGCGCGCTCGATGTCTTCTTCGGCGGCGCAACTCCTGCCGCACCTTCGGCTCCGCTGATGAATGTTCCGGGCCTAACCCTGCTCGAGATCAAACTCGAAGACATCACACCAAACTCGAAGCAGCCTCGAAACGAATTTGAAGAAGAGGCAATGTCGGAACTCTCGCACTCGATTCGCGAGTTCGGAGTTCTCGAGCCAATCGTCGTGCGTTCATTGCCTGGCACTCCTGGCAAGTATGAACTCATCATGGGTGAGCGTCGCTGGCGCGCATCCCGCCTTGCCGGCAAGACGAGCATCCCAGCTGTTGTTCGTGAAACGGCAGACGAGAACATGCTGCGCGATGCGCTGCTCGAAAACTTGCACCGCGCAAACTTGAATGCACTCGAAGAGGCAAGTGCATACCAGCAGTTGATGGCCGACTTCGGAATCACGCAAGAGGAACTTTCGAAAAAGATTGGTCGTTCGCGTCCGCAGATTTCGAACACGATTCGCTTGCTGCAGTTGCCGGATGCGATCAAGTTGAAGGTCGCTGGTGGCGCACTGAGCGCAGGCCAGGCACGCGCGATTCTTGGCGCAAAGAACGAAGAGCGCATGGCCTACTGGGCAGACCAGGCAGTGAAACAAAACCTCACCGTGCGCAACCTCGAAGAGCAGATTGCGATTGACGGCGGCGGTGCTGCAAAGCGTGGCGGCAAGGTTACATTCGGCACCAAGCAGCACGGCTTGGATGAACTTGCAAAGCGACTCGGTGATTCACTCGACACGAAGGCCACGATCAAGCTCGGCAAGAAGGCAGGCGAGATCAAGATTCAGTTTGTTTCGCTCGAAGACTTGTTCAGAATTTTCGACAAGCTCGGCGTCGATCGCCAAATCTAAAAAAGTCGGGACAACTTTTTAGAAAAGTTTCAGCGCTTTAGAAAAGTTCTACTTCTGGCGAAGCGCTGCTTCGGCGAGTGAAAGATAAACATCGCCGAGCTTTGAACCCTCAGCAAGAATCGCCTGAGGAAGCAGAGAAGTTTCTGTGAGGCCAGGGCAAACATTCGCTTCGAGGAACCAAACGGTTCCCTTCTTGTCGACGATCAGGTCGATGCGTGAAAGGTGACGAAGACCGAGTGCTTCGTGTGCCGCGATGGCAACCTTCGACGCACGATCTTTCACAGCCTTGGTTACGCGAGCCGGAACGTAGTAGTTCGTCTCGCCCGCGGTGTAGCGCTCCTGGTAACCAAACTTGCCCGAGACTGGTTCGATCTCGACGGCAGGCAGAGCGATAGGGCCCTGACCAAGGTCGATTACTGAGAGGGCAAGTTCGGTGCCCTCGACAAACTTTTCGATGACGACAACGTCGCAGTACACGTAGGCGTCGACCATTGCGCGGCTGAGCTCATCGGCCTTCTTGACCACAGTGACGCCCTGGGCGCTGCCACTTCGGGCTGGTTTCACAACCAACGGGAAGCTCAGGGTCTGGGTTACGGCCTTGAGCACGCCATCGGCGTCTAGCTCGCGGAATGTGTCTTTAGGCAGGGTGACAGAGGCAGGGGTCTGGATGCCGGCCTGGGCGACCAGGATCTTGGCAACGGCTTTGTCCCAGGCAAGGCGCGAACCGCTAGCCGAAGCGCCAACGAATGGAACGCCGGTGAGGGCCAGAATGTCGCGAAGTGCGCCATCCTCGCCACTGGCACCGTGAAGGCAAGGCAAGATCACATCGGGCTTGTCCTTCTTGATGTTGGAGAGCAGCTTCTCGTCTGGCTCACGGATGATGACCTCGCTGCCAGCATCTAGCAGGGCATCGGCCACTCGGCGACCCGACTTGAGTGAGATTTCGCGCTCATGCGAGATGCCACCGGCGAGCACGAGAATCTTT
>CAITNA010000148.1 GCA_903893675.1 uncultured Micrococcales bacterium | reverse complement strand
GCGGTGACTGGCGGCTAGACGACTTGACTCGTGTGGTCACCCTAGAGCCGTGCGTGATGTGTGCCGGCGGGATTGTTGCTGCTCGCATCCCGCGCGTTGTTTTCGGCGCCTGGGATGAACGTGTCGGAGCATCCGGTTCGCTCTATGACCTGCTGCGCGATGCTCGACTGGGTTCACCCGTCGAGGTGTTCGCCGGAGTGCTCGTGGCCGAGTGTGCCGAGCAGCTGCGCGAATTCTTCGCTTCTCGTCGTTAGGCGATGCGGGGCTGCCCGCTTTTGAGGTTTGACCCGCCCCGATGCGGGCTAATAAACTATCCAACGGTGTCGTGTCCGAGCGGCCGAAGGTGCAACACTCGAAATGTTGTGTACGTGAAAGCGTACCGTGGGTTCAAATCCCACCGACACCGCCAGAAAACCAGACCGATTCGGTTTGGTTTTTCTTTTTAAGAGAGGCTCCACATGTCAGAACAGAACGTCACCGGTTACAAGCACCGCTGGTTGGTTCTAACCGTCGTTCTCATCGCCGAGATGATGGACCTCTTCGACTCGACAATCGTCAACGTCGCCGGGCCAACTCTTGCCGAGAAGCTAGGCGCAACCAACTCTGATCTGCAGTGGGTCATCGGTGGCTATGCACTCGCACTCGGCTCTGGTTTGATTCTCGGTGGCCGCCTCGGCGATCGCTTCGGCCGTCGCAACATGTTCCTCTTTGGTCTGGCCGGCTTCACGCTCGCCTCGTTGCTTTGCGCAGTGGCGCCAGCGATTGGTGCGCTGATTGTGCTGCGCTTCATCCAAGGTTTCTTGGGTGCAATGCTGTTGCCGCAGGGCTTCGGTTTGATTCGCGAGGCTTTCCCGCCACAAGAATTCGGTAAGGCGTTCGCAGCCTATGGCCCGGCCTTCGGCCTCGGCGGAATTCTCGGCCCGGTCATCGGTGGCTTCATCATTCAGGCCAACATCTTCGACCTCGGATGGCGTGCCGTCTTTTTGGTGAACCTGCCAATCGGGTTGACCGCCCTCGTGCTCTCGGCAATCTATTTGCCGAAGACCGCAGCCGACAAGACAATCAAGATCGACCTGGTCGGCGCACTGCTCGTGATTCTCGCTAGCGGTTTGCTGGTCTACCCGCTGATCAAGGGCCAGGAGGCAGGTTGGCCGCTGTGGACATACCTGATGCTTGCCGGGTCGGTGCTCGTGTTCTTGCTCTTTGCTTGGATGGAGCGCGCAACTGCGCGACGCGGTCACACGCCTCTTATTGACGCGTCCATTTTCAAGTCACGCGCATACACGATGGGTCTTACCGGTCTCGGTTTGTATTTCGCTGGCTTCACCGGCATCTACCTGATTCTCACTTTGTTCTTGCAGTTCGGTGAGAATTTCACTTCGTCAGAGGCGGGCCTTGGCAACATTCCGATTGCTCTCGGCTCTGCAATTGGTGGAACCATCAGCGGTGCGTTCCTCGCCGAGAAAATCGGTGGCCGCATCACACTTCAGATCGGTGCGTTGGTTCAGCTGCTGGGCGTCGGCCTGATGTGGATCGCCGTTCCGTCGTTGAGCCACTTCTCAATCTGGCAGCTGGTTCCTGCGCTTGTCGTTTCGGGAATCGGCACCGGCCTTATCGCGGCACCGATCTTCGACACGGTGCTCTCAACCGTTGACTCACGTCAGAGTGGTTCGGCCAGTGGAGTGCTGTCTGCGGTTCAGTCGGTTATGTCATCCGTGGGCGTTGCAATCTTCGGAACCGTGTTCTTCCACTTCGCCGTGCTCGGCCAGGCAGACGCCGGTTTCCGCAACGCACTTATCGTGCAGATGGTGTTGCTCGCGCTGTTCGCCGCGGTCAGCTTCGTGCTGCCAAAACGCCCTCAGCGCTAATCGGGTTGCCCGCTTCAGGTGAGAGGTTTGTGACCGATTAGGCGAGTTCGAGCAGCTTTGCTTCGACTTCGCCGATTTCGGCGCTGACCCAGTTGGCCTTCTGGGATGCACGTGAGAGCGACCCTTGAACCGCTTCAAGTGAGCGGGCAAGGGCGTCTTCGATGCCATCGCCCTCTAGGTGCATGTTTAGGTTGAGCTGCATCTGGTCATAGTCCGAGGCAAAGTCGAGCTCGGTGAAGAAGTCGATGTCTTCGAGGGCATCGAAAAGCGCGGTTGCGAAATCAATTTCGTCTTTGTTGTTGAGCGCGCGCGTCGAGGTCAAATTGATCTTGATTGTGATGTCAAACATCTGCGTCCCTTTCCCAACAATCCAATCTTCGCAAGAAGAATCGGGCTTCTCTAGCCCGTCGGAGTAGCCTTTAGGCATGGCAAAGCTCGA
The DNA here is from genome assembly GCA_903893675.1 of uncultured Micrococcales bacterium. Classification (GTDB taxonomy): domain Bacteria; phylum Actinomycetota; class Actinomycetes; order Actinomycetales; family Microbacteriaceae; genus Rhodoluna. The sequence goes on along the minus strand of CAITNA010000148.1, from coordinate 3,027 downwards.
AATCAAGGATGACGGCATCTGGATCCGCCTATCTGCAGGCGAAAAGGTCATGGCGCTCCACGGAGACCTCTTTATCCCGGCCACCAGCCTGCGCGGGGCCGAGGTTTGCGCCCCAGGATGGTGGAAACAGCTGGGTTTGCGCGTTCCGGGCACCGGCATCCCAGGTTTGGCCATATATGGCACCTTCATCTGGGCCAAAACCCGTGATTTTGTGGCCTGGAGCCGTGGAAATCAGGCAATTCGCCTGAATTTGAGCGGAAAACCCTATTCCCACGTCTATTTGGGCACCAAAAACGCGGCCGCGCTCGCGGATGAGGTCAACGAGGCCCTGACCGCCTGCTAAAAGGGGCTGAACCTTAGTCCCCAGCAAAATGGGGCTTGGCAATTGTCCACAATTCGTAATAGATTTGTTGTTTGCTCCCAAACACCCCGTATGCATATTTCGGCTGCGCGCGTGACCGCATATTTTGGCGTCACTGGTTCTTGGGTCGCGAATCCACCACTCAGATCTAGTTCCTTGGAGGGACATCTCTTGGCATCCGCGAAGAAGACCAAAAACATCCGTTCTGCACAGCGCCCATCGTTCGCAAAAGTTGCAGAAACCCCAATCCCTGATCTGCTAACCCTGCAGACCGAGAGCTTCGACTGGCTCATCGGTAACCCTGCATGGAAGGCATTGAACCCAAACTCGAAGAACGGTCTCGAAGAGATCTTCGAAGAGATCTCGCCAATCGTTGACTCGGTTAACCCTGCACAGGCACCGAAGATGGGCATCTCGTTCGACAAGCCTGAGCTTTACGATCCTGAATACACTCCTGACGAGTGCAAGGAAAAGGGTCGTTCATACACCCAGCCTCTTTATATCAAGGCAGAGTTCACCAACTACGAGACCGGCGAAATTAAGTCGCAGACCGTATTCATGGGTGACTTCCCTGTGATGACTGAGAAGGGCACCTTCATCATCAACGGAACTGAGCGCGTTGTTGTTTCGCAGCTCGTTCGTTCGCCTGGTGTCTACTTCTCGCAGTCGACCAACACCACTGGCAACTTGGATGTTCGTAACATCCGTGCACAAATCATTCCATCGCGTGGTAGCTACCTCGAGTTCTTGACTGAGTGGGTCAAGGAAGAGCGCAAGCCTATGTCGCGTTTCGGAAAGCCAATCGTTCAGGTTCAGGTTGACCGCAAGAACAAGGTTTCAGCAACCATCTTCTTGAAGGCACTTGGTCTCACTGAAGACGAAATCCGTGCAGAGTTCTCAGATGTACGTGACGCAGTTTCGAAGGCCGCTGCTGGTTGGACCATCGACGTTGACTTGATCGAGAACACTCTCGAATACGACAAGTCGAAGGTTTACGCGACTACCGGTCACATCATCACCAAGGAAGACGCACTTCGCGAGGTTTACCGCAAGGTACGCGGCGAGGCTGCTGGTCCTGAAGTTGCTGAGGCATGGCTGAAGTCGACCTACTTCGACGGCAAGCGTTACGACCTCGCACGCGTTGGTCGCCACAAGGTAAACCGCAAGCTCGGCCTGTCGGTTGACCCAGAGAAGCGCACCCTCGAGGTCGCAGACGTAGTTGCAACCATCAAGTACCTGCTGGTCTTCGACCTGTCGCAGGCACCTGGCAACGCAGCTGTTACCAACGCCTTCGACTTCAAGTACGACGGCAAGAAGTCATCGGTCACCATCTCGGCTGACGACATCGACGACTTCTCAAACCGCCGCATCCGCTCGGTTGGTGAGTTGATTCAGAACCAGGTTCGCGCCGGTCTTAGCCGCATGGAGCGCGTTGTTCGCGAGCGCATGTCGACTCAGGACATCGAAGCGATTACTCCGATGACTCTGATCAACCTTCGTCCAGTCGTCTCTGCGATCAAGGAGTTCTTCGGAGCATCCCAGTTGTCGCAGTTCATGGACCAGAACAACCCACTTGCAGGTCTTGCACACAAGCGTCGCCTTTCAGCCCTCGGGCCTGGCGGTATCGCTCGTGAGCGTGCACAGATGGAAGTTCGTGACGTTCACCCATCGCACTATGGACGCATGTGTCCTGTTGAAACTCCTGAAGGTCCAAACATTGGTTTGATCGGTTCGCTTACCGCGTTCGCACGAATCAACTCGTTTGGATTCATCGAGACTCCATACCTGAAGGTAACCAACGGCAAGGTTGCAAAGGGTGCTCCTGAATACCTCGACGCAGCATCTGAAGGTTTCAAGATCATCGCACCTGCCGACGTTCCGCTAAACGCAGACCGCACTTTCGCAAACGCAAAGGTGTTCGCACGTTTCCGCGGCGAGGTTGTTGAAGTTGATGCAGCAGAGGTTCACTACGTTGACATCTCGCCACGTCAGCTCGCTTCGGTTTCGACTTCGTTGATTCCGTTCCTTGAGCACGACGACTCGACCCGTGCACTCATGGGTGCAAACATGCAGCGTCAGGCTGTTCCACTAGTTCGCAGCGAGGCACCTCTCGTTGGAACCGGTATGGAGCGCGTTGCTGCAATTGACTCGGGCGCAGTTGTTACTGCAGACGCAGCCGGTGTTGTCGAAGAAGTTTCGGCTGACCGCATCGTCATCATGCAGGATGCTGGCGGCAAGAAGACCTACCAGCTTCGCAAGTTCGACCGTTCGAACCAGGGCACCGCGATCAACCAGATCGCAATCGTCTCGGTTGGCCAGAAGGTTGAAGCCGGCGAAGTTCTCGCAGACGGTCCATCGACCGACAACGGCGAGCTCGCACTCGGAAAGAACCTGCTCGTGGCATTCATGCCTTGGGAAGGCCACAACTTCGAGGACGCCATCATCCTGAGCCAGAACCTGGTCAAGGACGACACTCTTTCTTCGATTCACATCGAAGAGTACGAAGTTGACGCCCGCGACACCAAGCTCGGTAAAGAAGAAATCACCGCCGACCTACCAAACGTCTCGCAAGAGGCCTTGGCTCAGCTCGACGAGTTCGGAATCATCCGTATCGGTGCAGAGGTTCGCCCTGGCGACATCCTGGTTGGAAAGGTAACTCCTAAGGG
>CAITNA010000147.1 GCA_903893675.1 uncultured Micrococcales bacterium | reverse complement strand
GCGCGAGCATCCTCGTGTGGACCGGCTCGCTTGCGGCGGTAATCGGCTTCAGCTCGTTTAGCGTGCTGCTTTATTACTCAATTGCCCACCTCAGCGCTATCGCCCAGCCCCAGGCTGAGCGCGCCTTCCCCCGCGTGCTCAGTTGGATTGGCCTAGTGCTCTGCTTGTGGCTGGCCTTCGCGGTGCCGGGCAATGCCGCAATCATTAGTGCGATCATCCTGGTGGTGGCGGTCGCAATTCGCGCAATTGCCAGACGCTCGCGCCGCGGTTAGACTGGGCAAAGTACAACGGCGAGGGCTGTTCGAGATTTCGAGTGGCCGTTATCGACGGGGCAAAAGTCCAGAAATGGCACGTGTCCTCGCGGAAAACGCTTGAGTTGACCGAAAAGAAAGAATCAAATGAACGAAGCAATCAAGATCAAGGCCGAGCTGCGCACCAAGTTCGGCAAGGGCGCTGCCCGTCAGGCTCGCGCAATCGGCCGCACCCCAGCTGTTATTTACGGCCACGGCACCGACCCTGTCCACGTAACTCTTCCTGCACACGAGATCGCTCTCGTGCTGCGTCACAAGAACGCACTGCTCGACCTCGACATCGAGGGCAAGCAGCAGACCGTTCTCGTTAAGTCTGCAACCAAGGATGCAGTCACCCAGGTAATCGAGCACATCGACCTCGTCACCGTTGTAATCGGTGAGCGCGTTCACGTTGAGGTTCCTGTTCACATCGTTGGTGAGGCACTTGCTGGCCACACCATCGACCTCGTGCACAAGACCGTAAAGGTCTCGGTTGCTGCAACCGCCATCCCAGAATTCGTTGAGGTTGTCTTCAACAAGGAGGGTGACGGATTCCACGTTCTCGCTAAGGACGTCAAGCTTCCTGCAGGCGCTGCACTCGACCTCGAGGCTGACGAGATCGTCGCTTCGGTTTTGGTCAACGCCAAGGAGCACTCGGCTGAACTCGCAGCTGAGGCTGCAGCTCCAAAGGCCTAGTAACTCCGCCTTATGGCAAATGATGTCTGGCTTGTGGTCGGGCTCGGTAATCCCGGGCCCGACTACGCCGGCAATCGCCACAATGTAGGGCAGATGGCCCTAGACGTTTTGGCTTCACGAATTTCTGCGACCTTCAAGTCACACAAGAGCAATGCGCTCGTGGCTGAGGGTCGCATTTCTATTGGTAGCCCGAAGGTGATTCTCGCCAAGCCGCTGAGCTACATGAACACCAGCGGTGGCCCGGTTTCCTCGCTGATGAAGTTCTTTGATGTTCCTGTCTCGCGCGTGCTCGTGGTTCACGACGAACTCGACATCGATGCCGGCCTGGTTCGCGTGAAGGTTGGGGGCGGTCACGCTGGGCATAACGGCCTGCGCGACATCATCTCGGCCGCCGGTTCTCCTGATTTTGCGCGCGTCCGTGTTGGGGTGGGGCGCCCTCCTGGTCGCCAGGACGCCGCCGACTTCGTGCTCAAAGACTTCTCGTCGACCGAGCGCAAAGACATGCTGCCGCTGCTGCTCGAGACTTCGGCCGATGCGATCGAGGCCGTGGTTTCACGGGGTGTGCTCGAGGCGCAGCAGACCTACAACGTTCGCTAACGCTTCTTTTTGATCGGCTTCTCTACCGGCACGTAGGTCAGTTCGTGACCAAGTGCCAACATCAACCGCTGAATAGTTCTCAATGTCGGGTTGGCGTTGCCGTTTTCAATGCGAGTGATTTCGCGCTGCTGAATGCCGGTGATTTCAGACAGTTGCATTTGGGTTAGCCCCTGCTCAAGTCGCATGTCTCGGATGTTCCAACCGAAGATAAACGAGGCCGCATCGGCTTCACCACGCAATCCAGCGTTGTCAAAGGCTTCGCGTTGATCTTCAGGCAACTTTGCACGCAAGCTATCCCAG
>CAITNA010000146.1 GCA_903893675.1 uncultured Micrococcales bacterium | reverse complement strand
CAATCAGGTCGACGTCGTGACTGATCACAATCAGGCCGCCCTGGTATGTCTTCAAGAACTCGGCAAGTGGTTGCAGTCGGCGGTTGCGAAGTCTGACAAGTTCTATGCGGCCTGGGGCTGGTGGGCCGTTGTGGTTGGGCGGTTTATGCCGTGGGCTCGTGTATTCGTTCCGGTCATCGCCGGCATCTCGAAGATGAGCTACTCAAAGTTCTCGTCGGCCAACCTGGTCGGCGCATTGGCCTGGGGCACAGGCCTGACCGTCTGCGGCTATTTCGCCTATTCGATTCCTGCGGTCAAAAACGCCTCTTATTTGATCGCGGCATTCTTCATCGTCGGTTCGCTGGTTGCCGGCATCCGTTCTTGGATGCGCAACCGCGCAGGCTAGCCCCGCCCGACTTAGGGCAGCAGCAGTTCTGCCAGCTCGCGGCTGTTCTCTCGGGCATAGAAATCAAGTTCTTGCGCCGCCCATTCGGCCCAGTGCTCGTTCGACCCTTCGCGCTGAAGCCAGCGCTGGTGGCGGGTCTCTTCGTCGGTGTCGAGCCAGATGCTCAGGTCTGCGTGCTCGATTGAGTTGGTGTTGATCGCCGCACAACCCTCGATGATTAGCGGAGTGCCGCCGCCGAACTCACGCCACTCGCCGCGCTCGCCCTTTGCCCAATCGAAAAGTTGGTAGTGAGCCACTTCGCGTTTTGCGAGCGGCGCCAAAATGCTGCGCTGCAAATACTCTGCGCCTTGAGCCAGACCATCCCAGCCGGGGTAGAGGTCATCCATGTGAATGAGTCGCGGTGCGCTCTCGCCGAGTTTGAAGAATTCGTTTTGCACTTCGGCTGCGAGCGTGCTCTTGCCGCTGCCGGCACGACCATCAATAAGAAGTATTGGCATGGCCTTGCCGTCTTCGACCAAGTCGAGCAGCTTGCGCGCGAGAAGGCTCGCTGCGTTGCTCGATTCGATTTGTTCTGGCACGGTCTCGAGTTTAGTTTTAGCGACTAGGCGATAACTACATCAGGGTTCTCGTTGTATTGGTAGCCGACACCGCGAATCGTGCGAATCACATCTTCGAAGCCGGCAATCTTTGCGCGCAGGCGGCGAACGTGAACGTCGATGGTGCGCTCGTTCGGGGCGTCGGTCTCGTCGCCGTTCCAAATCGCCTCGACGATTTCTTGGCGGGTCACGATGCGATCGCGGTTCTCGAGCAGGTGGGCAAGCAGGTCGAACTCTTTGTTGGTCGCATCGGTCTGTTCGCCGTTGAGGTAGATGCGCTTGCGGGCCAGGTCGATCGTCAGGCCTGCGTCGGCCTCAGGTTCGGCTGCGCCTGCCAGAGCTCGTGGGTCTTGCAATGCCGCGCGCACGATGTCGATGCTGCGACCCTTCGCCGACTTCGGGGCCAGAGCCACTGCCGCATAGGTCTGGTCTGCGGCCTGTGGAACCAGCTCGGCAAATCTCGACTTGAGCGCGGCTGCGATCTGGGCGAGTGACGTGCCTGCCGCTCGGGCGGTCGCCTCGTCGATGCCGAGGTAGAGAGCGAAGCCGCGGGCCTCGGTCTCGGCCGGCACGGCGCTCAGGTTGCGCTTCCTGGCTGGGGTTGGGGCGGCGGCCGCTGCCTCGAGGGCCACGGCGTTCGCGGTGTTGGTGCGGTAGGTGCTGATCTGGGCTACTTGGGCCATTTTGGAATCCTTTGACTGGGTGCGGTTTTGACAGGTATGCACGAATCACATGCGGTTTGTCGGGGTGCTGGTGCCTTTTGCTAACCGGGTGCCCAGAGGGGCTAGGAGGTTTGGGTTAGCGGCACGAAAGCATGCACATAGCAGCACACATCATCATCGAGGCAGGCATAGTTGCCTGGCTCGAAGCCTGGATGCGGGTGCTGGTAGTCATTGGTAAAACCATAAAGGCTCGCGAACCTTCGTGTCAATCAACTCGGAGGTTCAAGATTGCGAATATCCCGATAGCCTTAGCCCATTGGGGAGACGCTGAAAGGTCGATCAAATGGCGAGCACCACTAGATCACACCGTTCCCTGTTTGCAATCCTCGCGATTCTTGCAACCGTGCCCATGCTTCTGACCTCTAGCGTCAAAGCCGATGCCACGACGACGGCCACCACGACCATCCTCAAGACTTTTCACTCTGCCGGCACGAGCGACAACATCGGCACTGCGGTCGACAGCCAGGGAAACTTCTATGTTTCGGGTTACACGGGCAACGACTTGCTCGTCACTAAGTACAACGCCGCTGGCACTCAGCTTTGGCAAAGAGACTTTCCGAGCAGCTGGGGCGCCGGAGTAAAAGATGTCGCCGTTGATTCCGCCGGAAACGTCTATGGCGCTGGCTGGTTCTGTGGCGCGACAGATTTCGGTGGCACTGTCGGCACTGTTGTGAGCAACGCAACGTGCGATGGCTTCGCAATGAAATTGGATTCGACTGGTTCTGCCCTGTGGGTTCGCAACTGGGGCAACGCTGCTTTAGGTGGTGACGGTGCTGATGGCTTGGGAATCGATCAGAATGGCAACGCTTATGTAGCCGCATACCTGACCGACGTGAACACCGAAGGCGCAACCGGCTTTGATGGCATTCACTGGTCACGAACCAACACAAATGGCTGGATCGACGGCTACGTCGTATTCAAGTTCAACACTTCCGGTCAGCTGCAATATGCAACGCCCGGTCCTGGAGGGTTTTGGGTTGACGGATACGGACATCCGTTTGCTGTCTCGGCAATTGGCAAGGTGTTGATCGGTGGAGAAACCTATGGCACCGCGAACTTCGGAACTTTTGGAAGCTTCACGACACCAGATGCTGCCTCAGATGCAACTTGGTTTGAGCTGGGCAGAAATGGCGTCATCGACCAGGCAAAGTCATACAGCGGAACTAACGATCAGGTAATTCGTGGGCTCTCTTACGACATCGCTGGCACCATCTATGTTCAAGGGCTTTACACCAACACAACTGTGGTTTCGGGCACATCACTGACCTCGGCCGGTGTTGACGATGCCTTCGTGGCGAAGTACGACACAACTGGCACCACCATGCTGTGGCTCACCCACTGGGGTGGCACCAGCAACGACGAGGAGGGCGGCATCTCTGTCGACAACGCCGGAAACATTGTGGTAGCTGGCGTTCACAGAGGTTCATTCACCGTGGCTGGCATTGGCACTTTCGCCACCTCGCCAATCGGCAACAACGATGCAATCTCGCTTGGGCTAGACCCAGACGGCACCATTGTTTGGATCAAGCCAATCACCGGAGCAGGTGACGATGAGTTCGCCTGGGCCAGACCAACGGCCGCAACTGGGGCGGCCTTCATTGCCGGACACATTCACTCCACAACAAACTTTGGTGATGGCCTGACTTACACCTTCGGTGGCGCTGCCGACAGTGGGCGCCCTGATGGTTTCTTGCAGAAGATTGCAATCGCCTGGACAAACACAACCCCGTTGACTCCTCAGCAAGTTCCTCAAGACGATCCGCAGTCAGCGCCTGCCGTGGGCCTGAACGTGCCACTGGTGGGCTCGGTTTCGCCGAAGCTGCTCAGTTCAACTGCGGGCGGCAGCATCACGATCTCTGGCTCGCGCATGTCGAATGTGACATCGGTGCTGCTCGGTACATCGTCGTTGTCATTCAAAATCACGAGTGACTCAGCACTGACGGTGACGATGCCGGCTCACGCGGCTGGCCCGGTCGATCTAACTATCAAGACCACAACCGGCGTTTTGCCAATTGCCTCTGTTGTCTACTACTCGGATGAACTTGGCACGCATCGCGCAACCGCCACGTTCGCATACAAGTCGAAGGCTGGTTTGTTGACCGCGCTCGCGCGCTTCACCAAGGTCAGCTTCATTGATTGCAGCGCGACCTATGGTCCGAAGACTTCGGCAGCAAAGACATCTGCGCTCGCAAAGGCCAAGGCGGTTTGCGCCGCGGCCAGCATGAGCGCGCCGGCAGCATCGGTTTCTAGTTCGGTCACCTTCAAGAAGGGCGCAAGCCTGAAGGTAGGCGTCTCGGTGACTGGTCGCGCAAAGGACTAGCCCTGGGAGCCCAATTGAAGAAGTCGATCACGACAAAGGGCAACGCAGTTGCCAAGGTTATTTCCGCGTTCGTCGCGGCCTTCGCACTGATCATCGCAGCAGCTATTCCAGCAAGCGCAACAGGCACATCAACGGCAACCGTAGCGAGTTTCACCGCAAGTGATGGCGGCAGCTCGGTTGGCCTCATCAGCTCTGCTGTTGATGCGGCCGGAAACGATTATGCGGGTGGCCGTTACGCTAATGGCGCATACCTCGTCAAATTCTCAAGCAACGGAGCTAGAGTTTGGGGCAAGGAATTTGCTTCTATTACCTACAGCGAAGTGGACGGCGTCGCAATCGATTCCGCCGGCAATATCTATACCACGGGCTTTTTCGTAGACGACTTGAACGTAGGTGGCGCTTGGGGAGTGCAAAGCAATCCGGGGTTCGTCAATCTCTTTCTGATGAAAATGAGCTCGGATGGCAATGTGCTTGCATTCAGCAGTTGGTCCACACCTTCGGCGATTGACTATGTCTTCGGATCGGCAATCGGCCTCGACCGGGCTGGCAACGTCTACGTCACCGCGGTGTCTTCCAACTTAGACGCTTTGGGTGCAACTGGAATCGACGGAGTTCACTGGAGCTTTCAAATGAATCAGGCTGGCGATTCAGACTCAACCATCGTGTTCAAATTCAACTCGAATTTCGTTTTGCAACGAGCAACAGTGCTTCCCAGTGGATTCTATGCGGGCAACGGATTCCAGGGGTTCGCAGTTTCGCCGTCAGGCAAAGTGCTCATTGGTGGATACTTGCGTGACACAACGGATTTTGGAAGCAACGGCGTCTTTACGGCTGTCAACCAAGATGCGGTTTGGATGCAGCTGAACACACAGGGAGTGATAGATCGATTCAATGTCTATTCGGGTACCGGTTACGGCTACATCCGAGGCCTTGCGTTTGACCCCTCAGGAAACGCTTATGTCTACGGCTCTACAAGTGCGGCGATCACTATTTCTAACACGCTTGTGCCTTCTCTCGGGGCCACCACTGAGTGGCTTGCGAAATACCCAATCGGCGCGACCCAGCCCGCTTGGGTGCAAAAGTGGGGCTCGACTGGCGAACTCAATGGCGCTGCCCTCGCCGTCGACGCGGCAGGAAATGCGGTTATCGCCGCAAACCTCTATTTGGGAACTGTCACGGTCGGATCGTTTCCTACTTATGCACCGCCGGGAGACGAAGAATCTTTCACTTTGGGAATCAACTCAGACGGAACATTTGCATGGTTCAAGGGCACGCAGTCAGCAAGCAACAGTTTCAACTACGTTAGGTCACTTGCGATATTTGGAAACATGGCAGTAATGGTGGGGTCATTCTCGGGTTCTGTGGATTTCGGCACTGGTGTTCAGACCTCAGCATCTGGTAGCTACGGTTTTGAAGTGCGAACGTCCATCAGCTGGGCAAACACCACGCCCTTGCCTCTCGAACAATCTGTCCAACAGCCAGCGGCACAGGTCGGAACGAATGTGCCTCAGGTTGGCGCAGTCGCTGGTTCGATTCTCGATTCACGCACCGGTGGCGACATCACCATCACTGGCAGCGGAATGTCGAAGGTGACCGCGGTATTGCTGGCTTCATCGCAGTTGGTTTTCAAAATTGTGAATGACTCGACGCTTACGGTCACCTTGCCGCCACACGCTGCTGGCGCGGCCGACCTGCTGATCAAGACGGCGACTGGCAATTTGTCTTTCGCTTCTGCCGCGACCTATTCAGACACCGTCGGCACGCACTTCGCTTCACTCGCGGTGACCTTCAAGTCGGTGGGCCAAATCAAGTCGTCGATTGCCAAGCTCACCAATGTTGGCTACGTCGATTGCCAGGCAGGCTATGGCTCGAACACCGCGGCTGCCAAGGGCAAGGCGCTAGCGAAGGCCAAGAGTGTTTGTGCTGCCGCGGGCTCACAAGCGCCGGATGCCGTGCTCACCAGCACTGCAACCTACGTGAAGGGTTCAACCCTCAGCGTCAGTGTGACGATTACCGGTCGCGCAAAGAACTAATCAGCGCGGGCTTTACTGAGCGAGGCCGTAAAGGCGATCGCCTGCGTCGCCTAGACCAGGCACAATGTAGCCGTGCTCAATGAGCTTCTCGTCGAGTGCGCCGAGCACGATGCGAACATCCTTGCCGTCGACGGCTGCCTCAACAGCGGCCAAACCTTCAGGTGAGCCGAGCAGGCAAATCGCGGTGACTTCGCTCGCCCCACGTTCGAACACGTAGTTGATCGAGTCGATCAGGGTGCCACCGGTTGCAAGCATCGGGTCGATGATGAAAACCTGACGGTTGGTCAGGTCATCGGGCAAACGATTTGCATAGGTGTATGGCTGCAATGTGT
>CAITNA010000145.1 GCA_903893675.1 uncultured Micrococcales bacterium | reverse complement strand
GTCTTCGGGTTGTAGTTTCCGGTGCCGATGTGGCAGTAGCGTCGCAGCTGGCCGCCTTCTTGTCGAATCACCAGGGCCAGCTTGCAGTGGGTCTTCAGGCCCACGATGCCATAGACCACGTGCACGCCTGCGGCCTCGAGCTTGCGGGCCCAGGAGATGTTGGCCTGCTCGTCGAAGCGAGCCTTGATCTCGACCAGGGCCAGAACCTGCTTGCCCGCCTCGGCCGCCTGAATCAGGGCGTCGACGATCGGGCTGTCACCCGAGGTGCGATACAGGGTCTGCTTGATGGCAAGCACCTGCGGGTCGGCAGCGGCCTGCTGCAAGAACGCGACCACCGAGGTGGTGAACGACTCGTATGGGTGGTGCAGCAAAATCTCACGCTGGCGAATTGCACCGAAGATGTCGACTGACTCATCCTCGTGCGAGGTGAGGTAGCGGTTGGTGACGCGAGGGTGCGGTGGGTAGCGCAACTCTGGTCGGTTCAAGCCAGCTAAACCGAACAAGCCGGTGAGGTCGAGCGGGCGAGGAAGCGCATAAACGTCTTCGTCGGTGATGTCGAGCTCGCGCATCAGAAGGTCGAGAACCTGAGGGTTGATGTCGTCTGCGACCTCGAGGCGGACTGGCGGGCCGAAGCGGCGACGCAGCAATTCTTTCTCGAGCGCAACCAGAAGGTTCTCGCCCTCATCCTCGTCGACTTCAAGGTCTTCATTGCGAGTCACGCGGAACAGGTGGTGCTGCAAAACCTGCATGCCGGGGAACAGCTGACCCAGGAACTCACCAATGATGTCTTCGAGTGCAACGTAGCGCGCGTCGTGAACTGTTTGGTTTCCTGGGATGCGCACAAAGCGCGGAAGCAGCGGTGGCACCTTTACTCGGGCAAAGTGTTCGGTATCGCTGCTTGGGTTTTTGAGAACAACCGCGAGGTTCAGCGAAAGACCCGAGATGTAAGGGAACGGGTGAGCAGGGTCGACAGCGAGCGGAGTCAGAACCGGGAAGATCTGGTTCTGGAAGTAGGTGTGCAGTGCACCGCGCTCGACATCGCCGAGTTCGTGCCAGCGCAAAATACGAATGCCGTTTGCGCGCATTGCGGGTTCGATCTGGTCTGCGAACAAACGAGCGTGACGCAGTTGAAGGCGGTGTGCCTCCTGGCTGATCTCAGAGAGCACTGCCTCTGGGGAAAGGCCGCTGGCTGCAGTAACTGCGAGCCCCGTTGCGATGCGGCGCTTGAGGCCGGCGACTCGCACCATGAAGAATTCGTCGAGATTCGAGGCGAAGATGCTCAGAAAGTTGACGCGCTCGAGCAAAAAGAGGTTTGGGTCTTCTGCGAGTTCGAGAACTCGCTGGTTGAAGGCCAACCAGCTGACCTCGCGGTCGAGAAAACGGTCTGCTGGCAGGTCGCCGCCCTGAGGCAGGGTGCTGGCCATGGTTTCGTCAGACATGCTTCCAGTCTGCCAGTTTGCGGTTAACCGCGCATTAATCGTTGGTGAGCAATGAACTCAGCTGGCGTTAGGCCTTGGTTACCACGGCGACGTCGGTGGTGAAGCGGTAGCCCACGTTGTGAACCGTGCCGATCAGCGCCTCGAGGTCGCCGAGTTTGGCGCGCAGGCGACGAATGTGCACATCCACGGTTCGCGTGCCACCGAAGTAGTCATAGCCCCAGACTTCGCTGAGCAGCTGGTCGCGGGTGAAGACCCTTCCCGGGTGCTGTGCCAAGAACTTCAGCAGTGCGAACTCCTTGAACGTGAGGTCAAGTGGCTTGCCGTGCAGCTTGGCCGTGTAAGAGGCCTCGTCGATCACGATGTTGGCCTCGGCGTCGGCGTCCTGTTCGGTGCGAGCCTCGACCGCACGGGCGATGGCCAGGCGAACTCGGGCGTCGATTTCGGCAGGGCCTGCTGAATCAAGGATGATGTCGGCAACACCCCAGTCGTTTGAGATGCCGATCAGGCCGCCTTCGGTGACTACGGCCACGAGTGGTGCGCTGAGTCCGGTGGTGTGCAGGATTTTGGCGATGGACTTTGCCGAAGCGAGGTCGCGACGAGCATCCAAGAAAATAAGGTCTGCGATTGGGGCATTGACCAGGGCTGCCGGTTCGGCCGGAATCACGCGAACCTTGTGCCCGAGCAAACTCAGGGCGGGCAGAACCTCTGATTCGGCTGTGGCCGAGAGCACAAGCAGTTGAGCCATTGTTCTCCAGAGGTTTGCCTCAAGTTTGGCATGATTGGGCTGTGAAGCAAAACTGGTTCGAGATCATTTCCATCTGGGTATTGGTTGCCATCGGCGCAACCCTGGCCCTTTTGATGTTCCCAAGTTCAGACATCTATGGCGCGCTCGCGGTCTTGCTTGCCGGCTCACTCGCCCTTGTCTCGCTCGTGCAACTCTTTCGCGCCCAGCCCGCAGGTTTCGTCCGCCGCTTGGTCTATGTAGGCGGCGGTTCATACCTGATCCTGGCCATTGCCACGGTCGTCTTCTGGCTTCGCGGTTAGACTTAAACCATGAAGCTATCCTTCGAAATCTTCTTTACCGGCCTGTTGATTCTGGCCGCGCTGGCCATCGCCAGCATCTCGGTTCTGGTTCTCTACCGTCTTTTCAAGGGGCAGAAGTAGTTGTTCGTCATCCCTGATGACCTGCCTATCGAAGTAACCCCGTTCTCGTTCTTGCTCGGCAAGTGGCAGGGCGCCGGCAAGATTGTCACCCGCGAGCACGACGACGCACCCGCTGTTGAGGTTGGTTTCGTGCAGACCGCCGAGTTCACTCACGACGGCCAAGACACCGTCACCTATGTTTCTCAAGTCAAACTCGAAGACGGCCGCGTGCTGCCTGGCGAGGTGGGCTTTTGGCGTTTGACTCGTGCAGCCCACGACTCGGATGCCGGCCCCGGACTGCTTCCAGGCAAAGGCCCGCGCGCGATTCAAACTCGCGAAGACCTCGAGACTCTGCGTAACGCAGAGGGCGGGTTCGACATCCAAGTTTCGATTCTTCACTCGGGAGGTGTTGCCGAGTTGTACAACGGCAAGATCAAGGGCGCGCGAATCGATTTGGCTTCATATGCCGGCACCGCTTTCGATGGTGCAAAAACCTATCGCCACTCGATGCGCGTTTATGGTTTCGTGAATCACAACCTGATGTGGGCATGGGACATCGCAACTCGCAGCGCCCAGACCGAGTCGCACGCGTCAGCTGAGCTGCGCAAAATCGACGAGCCTGTCGACGACATTCCGGTCGACTAAATGAAGAGTCACTTCGACAACCCACTGGTCGAGCAGCGCGAACTGCTTGCCGGCAAGCGTGTTCTCGAACTCGACGACCGCGCGATCATTCGAATCACCGGCAGCGATCGTCACGAGTGGCTAAACGCCATGCTCTCGCAGCGTCTCGACAAGCTGGTTGCAGGCGCATCGGCAGAAGCGCTGCACCTCGACGCGCAGGGTCGCATCGAACAAGACTTTCAACTCATCGAAGATGGCGACAGCACCTGGCTGATTTGCTATTCGGCAAATGCGAGCAAACTGCTGCGCTGGTTCGACATGGTGATTTTCCGCGGCAAGGTCGAGGTGGCAGACGCCAGCGGCGACTTCGCTGTGGTGGCAAGTTTTGGTCACCCGATTGCCGACGCCGCCAAAGGCAATGCCAGCTCGCTGGTCTGGCAAGACCCTTGGATGGCCGAACCGGTCGGCTCTGTGCGCTACGCCGATGCCTCGGGGCGCGAGCCTTGGCCGCTCTATCTAAACCTTGTAGCCAAGCACGAACTGGCCTCTGTGCTTGCTCAATACGGCCAGGCCGGCTCGCTTGCCTTTGACGCACTGCGCGTGGCCGCCCACCGCCCCTGGCAGCCAAACGAAATCGACGACAAGACTTTGCCGCACGAACTCGACTGGCTGGCCAGCGCTGTTCACCTGAGCAAGGGCTGCTACCGCGGGCAAGAGGCCGTCGCCAAGGTGCACAACCTCGGGCACCCGCCTCGCCGCATAGTCATGCTGCACCTCGACGGCAGTGCCGATCTCGATGCGGCCGTTGGTGACACCGTTTGGCAGGGCGAGCGCGAGCTTGGCCGCATCACCACGATCGGCCAGCACTTCGAACTCGGGCCAATCGCGCTAGCTGTGGTTGCGCGAACTGCAGACGACTCGGTCGAGTGGCAGGTGCGATCGGCAAGCAACGAGAACGCGCATCCGGTTTCGGCAACAGCGCAGACGATCGTGCCACCTACCGCAGGTGCGGCAGCGGGCATCCGTGAGAAGCGCAGCGGACTGCTCGGTTAGGTTCAAGTCATGGCAAAGAAACTGCACTGGAGTTTTCGCGAATCAATTCAGCGAGTAATCGAGGCGTTGCCGCCAATCATTCAGATTGTGCTCGGAGTGCTCGGCGCATACTCGTTCGCGCACTTCGCACTTGGTCACGAGAGTCCGCTCTTCGCAGTGACTGTCACAATTTCGTCGCTTGGGTTCACCCGCGATGCTCGCCCTCGCCGAATTATTGAAACCGCAGCCGGCATGGTGCTCGGCATCGCGCTCAGCGAAGTCATGGTGATGACATTCGGTCAAGGCGTCTGGCAAATTGCGCTCACGCTTTTGGTTTCGTTCTTGCTCGCGCGATTCATTTCGCCGAGCGCAGCATTCGCAATCACCGTCGGCATTCAGTCGATGCTGGTTCAGCTGCTATCGGCTCCTCCGGGCGGCTCGTTCGTGCGCAGCATCGACGGCTTCATCGGTGGTGTCACTGCGTTGCTTGTTACAGCCTTGATTCCGCGCGACCCGCGAGGCGCAGCCATCAAGGATGCCGACAGACTCTTCGACGTATTCCTCGATTCGTTGCGCTCACTTCGCGTGGCTCTGCAGAACTCTGACTTCAAGGTCGCAGACGAGGCCCTTTCGCGAGTTCGACGCAGCCAGCCCCTGATCGACAACTGGCGCATGTCTCTCGACAGCGCCATCGCGATCTCGCGCATTTCGCCGTTCTTGCGCAAATACCGCGATGACCTCGGCGAGCAGGTTCGCCTGCTTCGCGGCATGGACCTCGCCACCCGAAATCTGCGCGTGGTCGTTCGCC
>CAITNA010000144.1 GCA_903893675.1 uncultured Micrococcales bacterium | reverse complement strand
TGCAGCCGCATCGGGCAAAGCATTCTTGCTGCAGGGCGGCGATTGTGCTGAAACCTTTGCTGACGCCACCGCAGATCGCATTCGCAACCGCGTGAAGACCATTTTGCAGATGGCGCTGGTGCTTACCTACGGCGCATCGATGCCGATCATCAAGATGGGTCGCATGGCGGGGCAGTTCGCTAAGCCACGCTCGAGCGACACTGAGACTCGCGATGGCGTCACTCTGCCGGCCTACCGCGGCGACATCATCAACGGCTACGACTTCACCGCAGGGTCTCGCGAACCAGACCCACGTCGAATCTTGCAGGCTTACCACACCTCGGCTTCAACCCTGAATCTGATTCGCGCATTCACCACCGGTGGTTTCGCAGACCTGCGTTCGGTGCACGAGTGGAACAAGGGATTCGCGGATAACCCAGCAAACGAGCGCTACCTGGCCATGGCGTCAGAGATCGACCGCGCCATCAAGTTCATGGCCGCCTGCGGCGCCGACTTCGAGCAGCTGCGCACCACCGAGTTCTACACCTCACACGAGGGGCTGTTGTTTGACTACGAGCGTCCGCTAACGCGAATCGACTCGCGCACCGGCACACCTTATGTGACCAGTGGTCACTTCATTTGGATCGGCGAGCGCACCCGTCAGCTCGATCACGCACACGTCGACTACCTGTCGCGAGTTCGCAACCCGATCGGCGTGAAGCTAGGCCCAACCACACAGGTCACCGACGTTCTAGAACTGATCGAGAAGCTTGACCCAGAGCGCGAGCCAGGTCGCCTGACCTTCATCACCCGCATGGGTGCCGGCAAGATTCGTGAAGAGTTGCCAAAGTTGGTCGAGGCAGTTCGCGACTCGGATGCTAATCCGCTTTGGATCACTGACCCGATGCACGGAAATGGCATCACCACCAAGAATGGCTACAAGTCACGTCGCTTCGATGACGTCATGGATGAGGTTCGTGGCTTCTTCGAAGTTCACCGTGCCGCCGGAACTTTCCCAGGTGGAATTCACATTGAGCTAACCGGTGACGATGTCGCCGAGTGCCTTGGTGGTTCAGAGATGATTGATGAGGCTTCGCTCGAAGACCGCTACGAATCACTTTGTGACCCACGTTTGAACCACATGCAGTCGCTTGAGCTTGCATTCTTGGTTGCTGAGTCGCTGCGCAATCGCTAAAACGCGGTACAGCTCGCGCCTTGCCAATGACTAGCGCGAAATTATGGTGACGCTATCGCCGACGCGCAGCTTGGTGCCAACGGCAGTGCCGGTCTTTTTGACTTTGGCGATTCCCCAATTGCTGGTCAATTGATTCGTGTCGACCACGACTCGAAGTCCGAGGTTTTGCAGATAAGTCTGCGCAGCCGCGATGGTCTGACCAATTACGTTCGGCATGATCACGACATCTGTTCCCTTTGAAATCACCAGTTGCACCTGGCCTGATTTGCCGATTGGGTCACTCAGTGGAACCAGCGAAATCACGTTGCCCTTAGGAACGGTGTCGCTGTATTGCTCGGTCGTAGTTTTCACTGTGAGCCCGGCAACTTGAAGCACTACGGCGGCGGTGGCCTGAGTCATGCCGCCAACAACTGGGATGGGGCCAAGTGAAATCTCGAGGTCGATCTTTGAACCCTCTGGAATCGGACCTCCGTCACTGCCGTTGTAGGCATAGATGGTTCCAATCGGTGCGGTGTTAAACCACGAGTTGAGCTGCCCGACGGCAAAGCCGTTCTGCAAAATGATGGCGGTGGCCTCGACAAGGGTCTTGCCCGCAAGGTTAGGGGCGCTGACCAGTTTCGGGCCGGTCGAAACGTGCACGGTCACCTTGCCACCGAATACCAGTGCGCCGCCCGGCGGGTCAGTCGATATCACGGTGTCTGCCGGCACCGACTTTGACGATTCATGAACCTCAACCACTTTGACCCCGGCCGAATTCAAGGTGGTGATGGCGGTGTTGAATTTCTGGCCGGCAACATTCGGCAGGAACGCGAAAGTTCCAGGGCCAGCGCTGAAATACCAGCCAGCCCCGAGCCCCAAAACAACTGTGATCACAGCCGCGATCAGAATTTTCAGTGCTCGGTGACGGCCACCCACAGTGATCTCGCCATCGCCATCCTGTTCGTAGTGAACGTCTTGCCCATCAAGCACAATCGTTTGGTTCGAGGCGCCCGCGCCAAAACCGATTCGCTCGGTGGCGTTGCTGTTGTTCAGTCGAACGGTGGCATTTTCATCCGAGGCAGGAAGGCGAGTGGTTGCGTCGGTGCGGGTTGCTGCCGAGCGCAGGTTGATGGTGTTGCGCAAGATTTCGGTCAACTCGCCGGTGTTGCCGCGCTGCAAGTCTTTGCGAGCGCGTGAGACCACCGCGTGAAATTCGACGGCATCGCTTGGGCGATCATCCGGGTGCTTTGCCGTTGCCCAAAGAACCAGCTCGTCGAGCAATTCTGGGATGCTCGGCAGCAGCGTCGACGGCGCTGGCACACTGCTGTTCGCGTGCTGCATTGCGATTTGCACTGCCTGCTCACCAACGAACGGCTGGCTGCCGGTTAGAAGTTCGAACAGCATGATGCCGCTTGCATAGATGTCGCTTCGCGCATCGGCAGTGCCGCGAGAGACCAATTCGGGTGATAGGTAGGCAACTGTGCCAACCACGCCGCCGGTTTGGGTTTGAGCTGCAATCGGTCGCGCGAGACCGAAGTCGCTCAGCTTGATCTTGCCGTCGTCGGCAAGCAGCACGTTTTCGGGCTTGATGTCGCGATGCAGAATGCCAGCGCCGTGCGCGGCAGCCAGACCCGCCATGACTGGTTCGAAAATCTCAAGCGCACGCTCTGCATCTAGGCGCTTGAAATCATTGAGGGCTTGACGAAGGGTGATGCCCGAAACGTATTCCATCACCAGATAGACGATGTCACGATCGACGGCCTGGTCGAAAACATTCACGAGGTTCGGGTGAGAAAGCTTTGCGGCCATCTTGGCCTCTTGAACGAATTTGTTTCTAAAGGTTGAGTCGGCCGCCAAGTGCGGGTGAATCACCTTTAGGGCAACGCGGCGATCGAGTCGGGTGTCCATCGCTGCATAGACGGTTGCCATGCCACCGCGGGCAACCAAGCGTTCGACTCGGTAGCGCCCGCTGATCAATCGGCCAGTAAGTTCCATCAGGAATCCTCAAGTCCGTCAAGGTCGGCAAGCCACTTCCACGCGCTTGGCTCCCACTTGGCATAGGCCGTCGGGTGAGCCGAAATTTGCACTGCCTGAGCTGCCTCGGTTAGCGGCAAGCGCTGCCAGCCAGAGATGTCGAGAAGTCCGCGAGCAACCCCGCGGGTGGGGCTTGAAGCACCGCCAAAGAAGGCACGGGCTGCATAGTCGATGCTGAGAATCTGATCTTTGGTGCCCCAGTGCGCCGATGGACGTTGCTGGAATAGCCCAACCGAATCGCGGTCGCCAAAGGCGACGTTGCGCAGGCTTGACTCCTGCATGGCGGTGGCCAGGGCAATAACGATGCCGTAATCAGAAACCCCGAGGTCGCGACCGATCTGAATGATCTGCATCGCGTTTTGCTTCATCTCATCACTCAGGATGGTCAGCTCTGGGCAATCGAGCGCGCCGTGGCCGCCAGGGATGATCAGCTTTTGACCGATGTAAATAGTTGAGGTCCAGCTGAGGCGGTTGGCGGTTAGCAGCGCCTGCTGCGAGACCCCGAATTTTGCAGCGAGCTTTGAAACGGTTTCGCCAGGTTTGATTTTGTGAAAGCCATGGAACAGGCAGATCGTGGTTGGTTTGCCGATGCTGTTGCCGAAGTCAGTGCTGGTGCTAACCGTTGCCTTTTTCACTTCTGGGATGTCGAGAATCTGACCGACAAAAATCAGCGAGGTCTTGGTGAGCGAATTCGCCTTCAAGAGTGAGGTGAGCGAGACGCGATGGTGCTTTGCGATTGACGACAGAGTCTCGCCTTCGGCGACCTCGTGTTCTCCAAGTCGAGGCGTTGCCTTCGCTGGAGTGAATTGCGGCGTGACTTCGCGAAGCTTTAGCACCTGACCAGGGAAAACCAGAGATCCAGGTTGCAATTCGTTGAGCGCAATCAGGCTAGAAAGTTTGACGTCGTATTTTTCGGCAATCGAGTGCAGGGTTTCGCCAGCAAGAACCTCGTGCTGAGTTGGCCCGACCATCTTCGAAACCACGCTCGGCTCAACAGTGTCGCCGACCAGTCGAAGCACCTGGCCCGGAAACAGCAGAGCCGTTTCGCTCAGCCCGTTAATGCGAAGCAGTTCACGAATTGTGAGCGAGTGCGCTACGGCAATTGAGACTGCAGTTTCACCGGGTTGAACCGTGTGCAGGCTCTGCGACAGCGTTGCACTGACCAGTGGGGTTGCCGATTCGGCAAGGCTCGGCAGCGAGCTGGTTTCCGGAGCCTGGGCCTCGGTGGCTGCAACGGCTGGCCCCGCGATGCCGGTGGCAGAGACTATGGCGATGGGCGTGGTTAGCAACGCGCCCACAACCGTTGCCGGTTTTGGGCCTGTTTTCTTGTCGCCAGATTCGCTCATATTTCCTAGGGGTCGCCTGATATCGTCGCACCGCATCCTTGCTATTACGCGGAAGTGGGTCGGTGTGGCAGTCTTTACCTGTGGTTGAAGCTTTTTCTGCAGATCAGGTCTGGTTGACCGTTCCCGATGTCGCCGAGCGACTGAACGTTCCTATTGGTCGAGTGCATCGACTCATCGAAGATCATCACCTCATCGAGGTCAAGATC
>CAITNA010000143.1 GCA_903893675.1 uncultured Micrococcales bacterium | reverse complement strand
TCGCTCGAGGGTCTGCTCGATGTGCCTGGCGTTTTCGTCAACGGTTCGAACGACTACTACGCGCCGACCATGCGCAATCCGATTGGCTACATCTTTAGACCATCCGAGCCGACTAAGACGACACCGCTTGCCACCACCAAATTCACGGATGCGCTTGAAGCGCGTGGCTGGAAAAATCTGAACAATCGTGCCGCCACTTTGACTATCGGCGAGCTCAAGTTTGGTTTTCTCGGCGTTGATGATCCGCACGACAAGCTCGACGATCTCGCCACTTTGCCTGCGCAGCACAAGTCGGTCGGCAAGGTCGATTTGATTTTAGGTGTTGCCCACGCGCCCTATCGCCGAGTCATTGAGGCGATGGCCGAGCAAGACGTCGCGTTGTTATTCGCCGGTCACACGCACGGCGGTCAGGTGCGCATCCCTGGTGTTGGCGCTTTGACGACCAACAGCGACCTGCCGAACAAGCACGCCAAGGGCCTGAGCGCTTGGGCTTGGCGTGAGCGAATGATGATCCTGAATGTTTCTGCGGGGCTAGGCAACTCGATCTTTGCGCCGGTGCGCTTTTGGAATCGCCCTGAGGTCAGCCTGTTGACCTTGGTTGAGCGCCGCGACTAAGTCGCAGCTGAACTTGCTCGGCTAGTTCTTGGCAGCCCAGACCTGAGCGCCGAGTGCAATGTACTGCCCGTTCTGGTTGTCGCAGCGAACCACGGTGTCGGCAACATAGCAAGTGATCTGGCCAACGGTGACCTTCTCGCCCGAGTTCAGAGCCGGAGCAACCGAACCATCGTTGTAGAGGCCACTGGCACAGACAAAGCCTGCGGTGTCGGTGCCGTCAGTCGGGGTCGATTCCCAAAGCTTGATCTGGTAGCCATAGCTGCCGTCGCAGCTGCTTGGCACGGTAACCGGCTTGTATTGAGCCGATGCCTCGTTCTGCTCGCAGAGCACCCACTTCTGGTCGGCGTTGATCGTGCACCAGGCTGGGCCGGTGCCTGCGCGGAACAGGTATTCGCTGTAGCCGGTGTCGTAAAGACTCGCGTCGACGGCCTTAACGTCTTTGCCAGGTGCTGGCGGAATCAGTGAGGCATCCGGGGTCTGGTTTGCGCTCGACGAGTTCGAGGTCGAACTGCTTGGGCTCGGGCTATCGGTGGCACATCCTGAGAGAGCGATTACTAGAGCTAGAGCCCCAACTACACCGAAAATCTTGCGCATGGTCAAAGACTATGGCGTGCGATTAGAACTCGCGAGCAACCAGCTCGGCGATTTCGTAGGTGTTAAGTGCAGCGCCCTTGCGCAGGTTGTCGCCAACCACGAAAAGCTCGATGCTCTTGGTGAAGTCGAGCGACTGACGGATGCGACCAACGAAGGTTGGGTCTTGTCCGGCTACGAGATTCGGGGTTGGGTAAACATGGTTCTCTGGGTCGTCGAGAACGCGCACGGTTGGCTGCTTCTGCAGTTCGCTGCGTACCTCATCCGCGGTTAGGTCTTCTGCGAAGGTGGCGTGAACGGTCAGCGAGTGAGCAACCTGAACCGGAACGCGAACACACGAGGCCGCAACCTTGAGGTCTGCGATGCCAAGGATCTTGCGCGACTCATCGCGAACCTTCATCTCCTCGGATGTGTGGCCGCCGGCCTTCAGCGAACCCGCGAACGGAATCACGTTCAGCGCGATTGGGTAGTGCCAAGGCGAGTTCGAGAGGTTGTTGCCCGCGTGAGCAAGAGCCGCCTTCACGTCGTCGGTCTGGGTTCCGAGGGTGGCGTTCTTGCCAACGACTGCGAGCTCCGAGGCGAGCTCGTCGATGCCCGCAGCTCCTGCGCCAGAAACTGCCTGGTATGAAGAAACTACGAGTTCCTTGAGTGTCCACTTGCGGTGCAGTGCACCCATCGCGGCCATCATGGTCAAAGTTGTGCAGTTCGGGTTCGAGATGATGCCGAGTGGGCGGTTCTTCGCCTGATCAGGGTTCACCTCTGGAACCACCAGTGGAACATCCGGGTTCATGCGGAATGCGCCAGAGTTGTCGACCGCAACCGCGCCGCGCTCTGCAGCAATCGGTGCCCAAACTTCGCTGACCTCGTCTGGCACGTCGAACATTGCGATGTCGATGCCGTCGAAGGCTTCAGGCGAAAGGGCAACAACGGTTAGATCTTCGCCGTGCACCTTGATCTTCTTGCCGGCAGAGCGTGGGCTGGCGATAAGACGAATCTCGCCCCAGATGTTTTCGCGATTGTTGATGATGTCTATCATCACGGTGCCAACGGCTCCGGTTGCGCCTACGAGTGCGAGGTTTGGCTTGCGGCTCATGGGTCTCCTATCGGCCGGTGCCGGCGTAAACAGTGGCTTCTGTGTCGCTGTCGAGACCGAATGCCTTGTGCACTGCGCGGGCTGCGTCGTCGAGCTGCTTCGACGAGGTCACAACCGAGATGCGAATCTCAGAGGTCGAGATCATCTCGATGTTGATGCCTGCGTCAGCGAGAGCCTTGAACAGAGTTGCCGAGACACCCGAGTGGGTGCGCATGCCGGCGCCAACTACAGAGAGCTTGCCGATGTCGGCGTCTTGCTCGAGTTCGCGGAAGCCGAGGTTGGCCTTGGCGCCTTCAAGGGCACCAGCCACGCGACCGAGGTCGCCAAGCGGAAGAGTGAACGAGATGTCTGCAACGCGGTCGGTTACGTCGACACCGGTCGGGTTGTTCTGAACAATCATGTCGATGTTCGAGTCTGCCTCGGCAACAACACGGAAGACCTCTGCGGCCTTGCCCGGCTCATCTGGGATGCCGATAATCGTGATCTTGGCCTGGCCCTTATCGGTTGCCACTCCCGAAACGATTGGCTCTTCCATGTGCTCTCCATTCGATGAATAAACGATGGTTCCTGGGTCTTTGCTAAAGGTCGAGCGCACGCGCAGATCAACGCCGTGACGACGTGCATACTCAACAGCTCGGATGTGCAAAATCTTCGCGCCGGCCGCTGCCAACTCGAGCATCGATTCGATGTCGATTCGCTCGAGTTTGTGTGCCTGCGGAATAACGCGCGGATCTGCGGTATAGACGCCGTCAACATCCGAGTAAATCTCGCAGAGGTCGGCATCGAGCGCGGCTGCAAGCGCAACGGCCGTGGTGTCAGAGCCACCGCGACCAAGTGTGGTGATGTCGCGAGTCTCTTTGTTGAAGCCCTGGAAGCCGGCGACGATTGCGATGTTGCCCGCGGTCAATGCCTCTTGGATGCGGTCTGGAGTGACCTCGGCAATGCGGGCATCGCCGTGCTTGTTCGAGGTGATGATTCCGGCCTGTGAACCAGTGAAAGATTGTGAGCGACCGCCCTGCGCGTTGATTGCGATTGCGAGAAGTGCCATCGAGATGCGCTCGCCTGCGGTGAGTAGCATGTCCATTTCGCGACCCGAGGCATAAGGGTCTGGGGCGACCGACTGAGCCAGATCGATTAGTTCGTCGGTGGTGTCGCCCATCGCAGAAACGACTACGACAACCTGGTTGCCGGCGCTCTGGGTCTCAATTACGCGCTTGGCTACGTGCTTGATCTTGGATGCATCGCCAACCGACGAGCCACCAAACTTCTGCACGATGAGGGCCAACGACTGCTCCTTGAAAATTGGGGGGATTCGGCGACCATTGCCTGCGTAAAGTCTAGCCCCGTGCAGGCCTAGAGGCCAATTGCCAATTGAGGTTCAGCCGTATTGAGGCTGAGAGCGGTGAGCGACTACTGTGCTGGGCGTCGGCCGGCGAATGCGCGACCGAGGGTGACTTCGTCGGCATACTCGAGGTCGCCGCCGACAGGCAGGCCCGAAGCCAAACGAGTGACGGTGATGCCAAGGGTTGCCATCATTCGGCTGAGGTATGTGGCGGTGGCCTCGCCCTCCATGTTTGGGTCGGTGGCGATGATCACTTCTTGAATCGAGCTGTCGCTGAGGCGACCGAGAAGCTCTTTGATGCGCAGTTGGTCTGGGCCGATGCCCTCGATTGGGCTGATTGCTCCGCCGAGCACATGGTAGAGCCCGCGGTATTCGCGAGTGCGCTCGATTGCCTGCACATCTTTGCTCTCTTCGACAACGCAAATCATGGTGCGGTTGCGGCGAGTGTCGCGGCAGATGTTGCAGAGGTGGTCTTCGCTGACGTTGCCGCAGGTCTCGCAAAAACGCACGCGCTC
>CAITNA010000142.1 GCA_903893675.1 uncultured Micrococcales bacterium | reverse complement strand
CGCCGCTGGCGACCCTGAGGCGATGAAGCTCGACGAGGAGTTCTTGAAGGCGCTCGAGTTCGGCATGCCACCTTCGGGCGGCATGGGCATGGGCATCGACCGCCTGCTAATGAGCCTTACGGGTCTTGGCATTCGCGAGACCATCATGTTCCCGCTGGTGAAGTAATGACCGTCGGCCAGTGGCTCAGCGACGCCTTCTGGACGTCCATCCCGGTGATGGGCATGGGTGTTCTGGTCTGGCTGCTGTTCCGCTCAATCGTTCGCGCCGACCGCAACGAGCGCGATGCCTACGCCAAGATCGAGGCCGAGATGCGCGCCGAGCTGGCCGCCAAGGATGAGGGCAAGCCGGTCAAGGCTGCGGCCCCTAAAGCGCCAGCCAAGCCAAAGGCGCCAGCCAAAAAACCAGCAAAGTAGCGCTTTGCCAACAGCGAACAGCCCTATTTAGTGGGGGATGTTCGACCTACCATCTTTATACGTGCACATCAGCAGGTGCATCCAAGGAGTAAAGATGTTTGAAAAATTCACCGACAAGGCCCGTCGAGTCGTCGTGCTCGCCCAAGAAGAGGCGAAGCTGCTGAATCACAACTACATCGGCACCGAGCACATCTTGCTCGGACTGATTCACGAGGGTGAGGGCGTTGCCGCCAAGTCGCTCGAAGCGCTCGGCATTAGCCTCGAGCAGGTTCGCGAGCAGGTGCAAGAGATCATCGGCCAGGGCCAGCAAGCACCGACCGGCCACATTCCATTCACTCCGCGAGCAAAGAAGGTTCTCGAGCTTTCGCTTCGCGAAGCACTGCAGCTCGGCCACTCATACATCGGCACCGAGCACCTGCTTCTCGGTTTGATTCGCGAGGGTGAAGGTGTTGCAGCTCAGGTTCTCACCAAGCTCGGCGCAGACACCAACAAGGTTCGTCAGCAAGTAATTCAGCAACTCTCGGGCAACGACAGCAAAGAGACCGTCAACGTTGGTGGCGAAACTCACGAGAAGCAAAAGGGTTCGCAGATTCTCGACCAGTTCGGTCGCAACCTGACTCAGGCTGCCGCTGACGGAAAGCTCGACCCGGTTATCGGTCGTGAACGCGAGATCGAACGCGTCATGCAAATTCTTTCGCGTCGCACCAAGAACAACCCAGTGCTCATCGGTGAGCCAGGTGTCGGAAAGACCGCTGTTGTCGAAGGCCTCGCACAGGCAATCGTCAACGGCGATGTTCCAGAAACTTTGAAGGGCAAGCAGCTCTACACACTCGACATGGGTGCACTCATTGCCGGTTCGCGTTACCGCGGAGACTTCGAAGAGCGCCTCAAGAAGGTCACCAAAGAAATCAAGCAGCGCGGCGACATCATCACCTTCATCGATGAGATTCACTCGCTGGTTGGTGCGGGTGCAGCAGAGGGCGCGATTGACGCAGCATCTATCTTGAAGCCGATGCTTGCTCGCGGCGAACTCCAGACCATCGGTGCAACCACCTTGGATGAGTACCGCAAATATTTCGAAAAGGACGCCGCGCTCGCCCGCCGCTTCCAGCAGGTAATGGTCAACGAGCCTTCGTTGCCACACACCATCAACATCTTGAAGGGTCTGCGCGACCGCTACGAGGCACACCACAAGGTCTCGATCACCGATGGCGCCCTGGTTGCCGCTGCAAACCTGTCAGACCGCTACGTCACCGACCGCTACCTGCCAGACAAGGCCATCGACCTGATCGACGAGGCTGGTGCTCGCCTGCGCTTGTCGATCCTGTCTTCGCCACCTGAGCTGCGCGAACTCGAAGACCAGATTGCCGAGATCCGCAAGGCTAAAGAGAAGGCCATCGACGACCAGGACTTCGAACTGGCCGCCAGCAAGCGCGACGAAGAGAAGCGCATGAACGCCGAGCGTGTTCGCCTCGAGAAGCAGTTCCGCTCGGGCAACGTCGCAGCAGGCGGCACCGTCGACGAGGGTCTCATCGCCGAAGTATTGGCTCAGGCCACGGGCATCCCAGTATTCAAGCTCACCGAAGAGGAGAGCGCGAAGCTGATTTACATGGAAGACGAGCTGCACAAGCGAGTCATCGGCCAAGAGGATGCCATTCGCGCGATCTCGAAGTCGATCCGTCGTCAGCGTGCTGGCCTCAAGGATCCAAACCGTCCATCCGGTTCGTTCATCTTCGCCGGCCCAACCGGTGTCGGAAAGACCGAGCTCGCCAAGGCTCTCGCTCAATTCCTGTTCGACGACGAAGGCGCGCTCATCTCGCTCGACATGTCTGAATACAGCGAGAAGCACACAGTCTCGCGTTTGTTCGGTGCTCCTCCGGGCTTCGTCGGCTTCGAAGAAGGTGGCCAGCTAACCGAGAAGGTTCGCCGCAAGCCGTTCAGCGTCGTGCTGTTCGACGAGATCGAAAAGGCTCACCCAGACATCTTCAACTCGTTGTTGCAGATTCTCGAAGAAGGCCGCTTGACCGATGGCCAGGGTCGCGTTGTCGACTTCAAGAACACCATCATCATCATGACCACCAACCTCGGAACTCGCGACATCGCACGCGGTGTCATGGGCTTTGCTGCCGAGGGCGACGGCCTACAGGACTACGACCGCATGAAGGGCAAGGTCAACGAAGAGTTGAAGAAGCACTTCAAGCCAGAGTTCTTGAACCGTGTCGACGAGACCATCGTGTTCCCTCAGCTCAACAAGGAAGAGCTGGTTCAGATTGTCGACCTGTTCATCAAGAAGCTGGCAACTCGACTCGAAGACCGCAACATGAGCCTGAAGCTAACTCAAGCTGCAAAGGACCGACTCATCGAGATCGGCTTCGACCCAGCACTGGGTGCACGACCACTGCGTCGAGCAGTTCAGCGCGAAATCGAAGACCGCCTCAGCGAGAAGATTCTGCACGGCGAGCTCAACAACACTGAGCACGTTGACATCGACTTCGAGAATGGCGAGTTCGTTTTCACTAGCCTTGCGCGCGAGGGTGCCGCTAGCATTTAGCAATGCCTTCAAGCCAGTTCCACGTTCGTGCGGCTCGCACCGCCGACGTGCCTGCCATCCAGGCTCTTCGCGAGCCGGATGAAGGCAAAGTTCTGCTGCACCACGACCTGGTCGCCCTCTACGAGAAACTCCCTGAGTTCCGCGTAGTTGTTGACGAAAACGACCGAGTCGTGGCCGCCGGAGCCCTGCACGTGATGTGGAGCGACCTGGCCGAGGTGCGCTCAATCGTGGTCGATTCATCAATGCGCGGGCAGGGGCTCGGCCACCTGATTCTCGAGGCCCTGATCGACCTGGCCGGGCAGCTTGGCATCAAGCGGGTTTTCTGTCTCACCTTTGAGACGGCTTTCTTCGGCAAGTACGGCTTTGTCGAGATCAGCGATGTTCCGGTTGACGAGGCCACCTTCGCAGAGCTTGCTCGCTCGACCGACGACGGTGTTGCAGAGTTTCTCGACCTGGCTCGCGTAAAGCAGAACACGCTCGGCAACACCCGCATGCTTCGCCTGCTTTAACCAGCGCGCTGGTTAGCCTGAATGCATGTCGAACCCACGCAATAATCGCCGCCGCCCACAGCAACTAACTCCAGAGGTCTATCGCCGTCGTCGCATCATCGTCGGTGTCGGATTGCTTCTCGTGTTGGCGCTGGTCTGGTGGATCTTCGCGACTATTGCAGGCTTCATCAACGGCATCTTCCACCACGACTCGGCATCGGCAGCTCCGTCGTCTTCAGTTTCGGCAAGCGCTAACCCGAACGCGGTTTGCCCTGCTGGCGCAGTAACCGTAATCGCGGGCATCGGAAACCAGAGTCAGCAGAGCGGAAACTCTTTCAAGGCAACTGACAGTCCATACCTGTGGTTCCAGTTGACCAACAACAGTTCGACCCCGTGCACCTTCGATGCCGGAACCGCAGTTTCGTTCTACAAGATCACCAGTGGTTCGACCGTGATCTGGGATTCACACCAGTGTGACCGCACTCAGGATGCTTCGAGCCCAATCATCTTGCAACCAGGCGCGACCGTTTCTTCGCAACCATCATCGTGGATGAAAGTCTTCTCCTCATCGACCGGATGTTCAACCGGACAAAAGGCAGTGCCTACGAAGGGCGCTTCGTATCACTTGACCGCAACCGTGAACGGCATCACCTCGAGTGATGTTCAGTTCATGTTGAACTAAGTGACTTTTCTTCAGCAGCCGACGAACTCACTGCTGCTGCTAGAGCGACTACCAGTTGAGCGCTAGCGCGAGAGCTTGCTTCAGGCCGCCGACAGAATTGTCGACACTGCGCACGAACCCGAGACGTTCTGCTTCGCTCTTGCGCTGCTTGTTGTTGCTGACCGGGCGAATCTCGCCGGCGAGTGAGATCTCACCAAAGGCAGCCAGATTGTGTGAAACCGGCTTGTCGTTGATTGCCGAGGCGATAGCGATTGCAATGGCCAGATCGGCGGCGGGCTCGATGATTTTGACCCCGCCGACAGTTGAAACATAGACATCGACCTCGCTCAGGCGAAGGCCAGCGCGACGCTCGAGAACCGCCAAAATCATGGCAACGCGAGACGAATCGACTCCGTTGGTAACTCGGCGCGGCTGGGGCGAAGAGCTCTTGACCACAAGTGCCTGAACCTCGGCGATCAGGGCTCGCTTGCCCTCCATCGAGACGGTGACGCAGGTGCCAGAGACTGGAATCTCGGCGCGCGAAAGGAACAGCCCGCTCGGGTCTGGCACTTCGCGAATGCCGTCGCCGGTCATCTCGAAGCAACCAACCTCGTCGGTTGGGCCAAAGCGGTTCTTCTGCGAACGCACGAAACGCAGCGAAGTTTGACGATCGCCCTCGAAGTGACAGACCACATCGACCAGGTGTTCGAGCGCACGGGGGCCCGCGATGTTGCCATCTTTGGTGACGTGACCAACCAAAATCACCGGGATGTTCTGCCCCTTAGCAACGCGAATCAAATTGCTCGCGACCTCGCGCACTTGCGAAGGCAAACCGGCAGCACCATCGAGTTCTGCGTGTGCGATTGTCTGCACAGAGTCGACAATGAGCAAACCTGGCTGCACTGCATCGACCTGCCCGAGCAGGTTGGCAAGATCAGTTTCGCTAGCGAGATAAAGATTTTCATTGAGTGCGCCGGTGCGCTCTGCGCGCAAACGAATCTGCCCAACAGATTCTTCGCCACTGACATAGAGCACGCGAACGCCGGAGTCAGCAGTGCGAGCCGCGACCTCGAGAAGCAGCGTCGACTTGCCGACACCTGGCT
>CAITNA010000141.1 GCA_903893675.1 uncultured Micrococcales bacterium | reverse complement strand
GCTTGCTGCCCAGCCTGATGTGATCGATGCCATTCGTGAGGGTCGCATGCAGGCTGCCGGTGCGGTTATCGGCTCTGTGATGAAGGCTATGAAGGGCTCGGCTGACGCGGCTCGCGTTCGTGAGCTTTTGATTGAGATGGCTAATAAGTAACAACTTCTGGCGGCAAAGCCCCAAAGCAAAACCCGCCAACGGAAAAGCCTCGTGATAACTTCACGAGGCTTTTTGCGTTGGGGTGAGTAACGGGACTTGAACCCGCGGCCCCCTGGACCACAACCAGGTGCTCTACCAGCTGAGCTATACCCACCATGCGCCCTGTCTCCAAGGCAACCGAGCAAGTCTAACAGCAGGGGTGGGGTTGCGAAAAGTGGCTTAGAAATCGACCAGTTCGAGTTGCACGAAGATGGTCGAGCCTTCTTCGATGCCCTCAGCCTTGCGAACCGCCGCCTTCAGCGGCAACGAGTATTGCCCCGAAGAGTCAGGGAAGATCGAGGTGGTGAAGGCGGTGCGGCCGATGAAGGCGTGCACGCGAACCGAACCCCAGCCGCGTCTGTTGACCTCACCAAGCTCGGCGATTTCTTTGAAGTATTTCTTTGGCATGTTGACCAGGAAAAAGGCGGGGTTCGAGGCCCAGCGATAAACCTTGCCGCGAAACTCGTATTTCATTAGTCAGCGAGCGACTCGGCTGCTGCCTTGGCCTCTTCGCTCGAAGGCCCTGGCTGCTCGACGAACACAGTCTTGCGGTAGTACTTGAGCTCTTGGATCGACTCTTTGATGTCGGCAAGCGCGCGGTGGCCGCCGGCCTTCTTCGGCAGGTTGAAGTAAACACGTGGGAACCAGCGGCGGCTGAGTTCTTTGATGCTCGAGACATCGATGTTTCGGTAGTGCAGGTGACCATCGACCAGTGGCATGTAGCGGGCAAGGAACATGCGGTCGGTGCCGATGGTGTTGCCGCCCAGTGGGCTGGTCTTGGCCTCAGGAACGAAGCGCTTGATGTATTCGAGCGCAATCTGCTCGGCCTCGGCCAGTGGCAGGCCACCGTCGAATTCGTTGATCAAGCCGCTTTCGGTATGCATGTTGCGCACGAAGTCGTTCATGTTGGCCAAGCCTTCGGCGGTTGGCTTGATGATGAGGTCGATGCCTTCATCCAGGATGTTCAACTCGGTGTCGGTCACAACGACAGCGATCTCGACCAGGCAGTCAACCTCGGGGTTGAGGCCGGTCATTTCGCAGTCGATCCAGACGAGGTTGTCGCTAATGGTAATCACACCTAAAAACTAAGGGAGGCCACGGACACCGTGACCTCCCTAAGTCTAAATGCCGAGCTAGGCGGCCTTGGCCTTGAGGGCCTTGCGTGCAACCTTGCGCTCCTTGCGACCTTCGACCAACCAGTAGAGCACCGGCACGATGACCAGGGTCAGGATGGTTGACGAGAACAGACCGCCGATAACCACGATGGCCAGCGGTTGCGAGATGAAGCCACCGCTGCCTGTGATGCCGAGGGCCATTGGGGTTAGAGCAAAGATGGTCGCGATTGCGGTCATCAGGATCGGGCGCAGACGCTGACGCGCGCCATCCATGATTGCCTGCTGAATTGGCTTGCCATCCTTGCGGTATTGGTTGATCAGGTCGATCAGCACGATCGCGTTGGTAACTACCACACCGACCAGCAGCAACATGCCGATGATTGCCGAAACGCCAAGCGGCGTGTCGGTGATCAGCAACAGACCGATTGCGCCGGTTGCAGCGAACGGAATCGAGATGAGCAGAATCAGCGGCTGGGCGATGCTCGAGAAGGTAGCAACCATCACGATGAACACGATGGCGATTGCAACCAACAGAGCAGTGCCGAGCTGCGAGAACGAGTCAGCCTGCGACTGGGATACGCCACCAAGGGTTGCGGTTACGCCGGTCGGAACGGTCACCTTTGCAAGGCGGGTCTTCACATCTGCGGTGATTGCACCGAGGTTGTTGCCGCTCGGGGTGAGCGAAACGGTTGCGGTTCGCGCACCCTTCTCAGAGGTGATCGAGACTGGAACCTGAACCTGCTCGATCTTGGCAAGCGACGAAAGCGAAACCATTCCCTTAGCGGTTGGAATCTGAATCGCGCGAACCTGATCAGGGGTGGTCGGATAGCTGCCCTTGATTGCATAGATGCCGGTCGAGATGTTCTCGATGTTTACCGAACCAATGCGGCTTGGCTGCATGGTCGAGGCGACGATGCCACCAATTGCTGCCTCAGAGAGTCCAGACTGTCCGGCTGCAACGCGGTTGACAGTCACGCGCAAAGTTCGCTGCTTCTCGGCGAGCGAGTTGGTGATGTCGGTGACGTTCTTGGTTCCGGTCATCGCGGTCTGAACATCCGTGATTGCCTTCTCAAGCGACGCGTCGTCAGGTGCGGTCACCTTGATGTCGACGGTGCCCGACGAACCGAGTGCTGGGCCACCGCCGCTGGCGAACTTGACCTCGCCAAGAGTGGTGTCTTTCGCAAACTCAGCGGTCAAAGTGTTCTGGAAGTCAGCGACGTTGACGTCGTTCTTCAAGGTCACCTGGATGCTCGTGCCGCCGGCAGAGCCACCGAATGCAACGCGGCCATCGCCCGATGAGCCGATGGTGGTCTGAACCACATCGACCTGCTTGGTGTGGCTGAGCAGGATGGTCTCGACCTTGGCAGCGCCCTTGTCTTGCTGGGCGAGAGTCGCACCGGCAGGCAGGGTCTGGTTGATCACGAACGAGTTCGAACCCGACGAACCGAGGAAGTCGGTCTTGAGCAGGGCGCTCGAACCGAAGGTCAGAATCAGAATCAGGAACGAAGCCAAGATGGTGAGCTTCGGACGCTTCTGGGTCCAGTTCAGGATAGGCAGGTAGCCGCGCTGCAGAATCGACTTGCGCTCGCGCTCTTCCTCTTCGTGACGAACCTTGTCTTCGTAGGCCTTCGCGGCAGCTTCATCCTTGTGAACCTGGGTCGCAGGGTTCTTCAAGAACCAGTATGCGAGCACCGGCACGATGGTCAGCGATACGAACAGTGAGGCAATCAGGGCGATTGCGAAGGTGAAGCCGAATGGGCGGAACAGTTCGCCGATCAGGCCGCCAACGAAGGTGATCGGCAGGAACACGGCCACGGTGGTGATGGTGGCCGCGCTGATGGCGGTCGAAACCTCACGAACCGCGCGCAGGATCGCCTTCTTCTTAGGCTCGCCATAAGAGAGGTGTCGGTTGATGTTTTCGATGACCACGATGGAGTCATCGACCACGCGACCAATTGCGATGGTCAGCGCCGAAAGGGTGAACAGGTTCAGCGAGTAGCCGAAGAAGCCAAGGCCGATGAAGGTGATCAGAACCGAGGTCGGAATCGAGATTGCGGTGACCAGGGTCGAGCGAACCGAGAGCAAGAACAGCAGGATCACGATGACCGCGAAGCTAAGGCCGAGAAGGCCCTCGGTCGAAAGGTTCTCGAGCGACTTCTCGACGTATGGGGCCTGGTCGAACACGGTGGTCACGGTGACTGAACCGAGCTTCTTCTTGAAGTCAGGCAGAGGCGCCTGAACCGAGTGCGAAACGCTAACGGTGTTGGCCTCTTGGGTCTTGGTGATCGAGATTGCCAGCGACGACTTGCCATTGACGCGGGCGATCGAAGTGACCGGTGCATTCTCGTAGGTGACGGTAGCGACATCCTTGATGCGAAGTGCGCTGACCTTGGTGCTTACCGATGGAGCACCTGGAATGGTGATGCCGTTTGGCAACTTGGTTGGGGTGCCTGCGCTGTATGAGGTTGATGAGCCAACCAGTGGCAGGTTCTCGAAGTCGGCGAGGGTGTTGATTGGGGTGCCGACCTCAACTGAGATTGAGCCCTGTGAGTCCTTGAGAGTTCCGGCAGGAATTACAAAGCCGTTTGACTGAAGTGCACTTGTCACCGACTGCTGGGTCAAGCCGTTTGCGGCAAGCAGCGCCTGGTTGAACTTGATGTTGACGCGCTTTTCCTGCACGCCCGAAACAGTCACAGTGCTTACGCCACCGAGCGAGCTGAACTCAGCCTGAGCAACGTCGTTGATGGTTTTGCTGATTGCGGTGTTGTCACCGCTGGTTGCCGAAACACCGAGAACGATGATTGGAACGCTATCGAACGAACCGCTGAGAATCTTGGCCGAGGCTTCGGTCGGCAAGGTGATGCCGGCAAGAGCCGAGTTGAGCTCTTCCTTCACCTTTGCGGTGGTGGTGCCGTAGGCGAATTCAACGCGCAC
The DNA here is from genome assembly GCA_903893675.1 of uncultured Micrococcales bacterium. Taxonomy (GTDB): domain Bacteria; phylum Actinomycetota; class Actinomycetes; order Actinomycetales; family Microbacteriaceae; genus Rhodoluna. The sequence goes on along the minus strand of CAITNA010000141.1, from coordinate 1,454 downwards.
GATCGAGATGTTGTTCTGCGAGGTCGAGGTCGATGAGACCAGGCCGTCTTGCTGGCGAACCGCGTTTTCGATCGGCTGGCTGACCTGCTTGTCGATGACCTCTGGCGATGCACCGATATAGGTGGTCACGATGGCCGCCTGCGGGGTCTCAATCGAAGGAATGAGCTCCTGCTTAAGGCTGCCAAGGCTGACTAGGCCAAATAGGGCGATGATGATGGTGATCAGTGCAACAACCGAGCGGTTGGCAAGCGAAAGCTTGGCTAAACGGTGCATTTTGTCCTCAAATTAGGGCCTACAGGCTCGCTAATCCTAACCACCTTGCCTGAACGGCTATTCCCAGGGCTGGGATGCACGTTTCGCGGTTATGCGTTCAGGAAGGCCAGTTCATCCGAGGTCAGGGTGACCTCGGCCATGATCTCGTGCAGTTGCTCGACGGTGCGGGCGCTGGCGATTGGCACGCCGACGGTCGGTTGCTGACGAACCCAGGCCAGGGCCACAGCTGAGACGTTGGTGCCGTGGTTCGCGGCAATCTGGTCGAGCTTCTCGAGCGTGGCCCAGCCGCGGTCGTTGGTGTAATCGGTGACGCCGCCAGCGCGAACCGACTCGACGCTCACGCCAGGGCGATACTTGCCGCTGAGGAACCCGCGGGCAAGGCCGAAGTATGGAACGCCCTCGATGCCCAGAGTGGTCAGGGCCTCGACGCTGTCGTTCTCATAGTCGTCGCGAACCAGAAGGTTGTAGTGGTTCTGCAGTGCGGCGTATTCGATCAGGCCATTGGCCTTCGAAATCTTTCTTGCCTCGAGCAGGCGAGCGCCGGTGTAGTTGCTTGCTGCCGCGTAGCGAATCTTGCCGGCGTCGCGAAGTTCGGTGAATGCGGCCAAGGTCTCTTCAAGAGGAGTGGTCTGGTCGTCGTCGTGCGCATAGTAAAGGTCAATCACGTCGGTCTGCAGGCGGCGAAGTGAATCGTCGCAGGCGGCGATGATGTTGGCGCGGCTCAGGCCTGGGCGAGTGCTGAGCTTCGAAACCTTGGTGGCCAGGATGATCTCGCCGCGGTTCTTGCGCGATGCAAACCAATTGCCCAAAACGGCTTCGCTCTCGCCGCCGACGTGACCCGGAGCCCACTCGCTATAGACGTCTGCGGTGTCGATGAAGTTTCCGCCCAGGTCGGCGAATGCGTCGAGAACCTGGTGGCTCTGGCCTTCGTCGGCGCTCCAGCCAAAGACGTTGCCGCCGAGGCAGAGGTGTGAGACGTGCAGGTTGGTCGATGCGAGTGTGTGCTTGGTCATGGCCCAAGCCTAAAGGCTTAGCGCGAGGCGCGAAGCGCGGTGTTGCCAATCATTGCGACCACCGCAACTGGCAGAACTAAGAACGCCAGCGTAGCTCCGGCCGCAACCGCAGTGACGACCAAGCCGAACGCGATGCCAGCGGCAACCCGCCAGTCGTCGCCGATGATG
>CAITNA010000140.1 GCA_903893675.1 uncultured Micrococcales bacterium | reverse complement strand
CTTCATTCTTTCCTCCTTGAATAGAGGCAGTGGGAATTACTGCCCCGTTGCTCACAGCCTAAACCCAGATGCCGACACCGAAATACACGGAAACAAAGAATTCACTTTGGCGCCGATAACGGTTGTGTCGAGAAGTTTGAACCGCCAGTTGAAGGATTAAGCGAGCTGCTTGACGATGCCGATGTCCTTCGGCGTGAACCCAGGCAAGATACCCGAGATCTTGTCGGCAGCAATGCCGCCGCGATACTTCATGACCTCGGCAAGCACGTGGCGATAGTCGAGGGTCACCTTCAGATCGCCATCGCGCAGGTCGCTGAGCCCCGGCCAACTGGTGACCACTCGCCCGCCCTTGACCCCGCCGCCCATGACGAACATGGCGCTGCCCCAGCCGTGGTCGAAACCCTGGGATGCGTTCTCCTGCAGTCTGCGACCGAACTCGGTGATGGTGACGATGGTCACGTTTCCCCAGAGGCTGCCGATGTCATCCCTGAAGGCTTGCACGCAGGCACTTAGGTCTTTGAGGTCACGCGCGGTCTGACCGTCGTTGATTCCGGCGGCCGAGTGCACATCGAAGTTGCCCGCGAACTCGATGTTGGCGGTTTTGATGTTCACGCCGTTTTTCATCATCGCGGCGAGGGTCGAGAAGCGGCGGCCGTTGGCGGTGTCTGGGTAGGTCGTTGCCACGCTGCCGCTAATTTCACGGATGCGCTCACTTGCCGAAATCGAATTGAGGGCGGTTTGCTGCCAGGTGGTCTTGCCTTCGGCATGCAGCTTGAAAAGCGCATCCAAGTAGTCGGCACGTTTCATCGAGTTGAAGTTTTCGATGACGACATCGTTCATGTCTTCGAACACGGTCGTGCCCTGCGGGCCTTTGAGAGAAATCGGGGTTTGGTAGCCGGTCGAGTAACCCGAGAACACATCGGTCGTGCCGAGCGCAGAGAGGAATCGGTTTTGCCAACCGGTTGCGTTGTCGGGGTTGTTGTATGCCGCGTATTCGAGAGCCTTCTGATCGTCGAAGTGACTGCGTGTGCCAACCGGGGTTCCGACCGATTGCAGCACAACCATCTCACCTTTGTCATAGAGCGTCTTGAGGCTCTCCAAAGACGGGTGTAGGCCGAAGTGATTGTCGAGCGCGAGGGTTTGGCTGTCAGCGAGGTGCTGCGTCGGGCGGAGTTGTGCAAGCAGCGGGTCGCCGAGCACCGGAACCGCAAGCAGGCCATCCATGCCCCCGCGCATATAGACAGTGACGATTGTGTCTGCACGAGCATCGCCAACCGCAGCCGTTGCAACCTGCAGGCCTTCGATTGACGAGAGCACAAGGCCGCCGCCGAGCGCGAGAACCGAGTTCACAAATGTGCGTCGCGTAAGGCGTCGTGAAAGCTCGTCGAACTCAGGGCACGCCTGTGCCTGCATCGGTTGCGAGTTGCGTGGCTGCGCGTTCATAGGTTGCGCGTTCATCGACGGTTCCAATCCTCGGATGCAAATACCAAGAGTGCGGCCGACTGCAGTCTCTGGTTATAGAGCGCATTGGTGTTGCTCGACTTGACCAGCGAAACACCTGCGATGACATTCGCGCGCGCTGACCCGGTGAGCTTGCGACCCAAAATTTTGGTGGCAGCGGCATCGACGATGGTTGCCACCGAGTTCTTCGGCGAGCCGAAGAGCGACTTGAAATCTGGCTGGTCGAAACCGTCGTAGCCCATGATCAGGTTGACCGCGTTGTTCCAGCGCACCACCTGGCCAGCCATGTTGGTCCAGGCGCTTTCGGTGTCTGGGAATCCGTTTGGGAAAGGCCAGTTGAAAGGGTCGTGACCGCCCTTCATCGTCAGCCACCAAACCGTGTTCAGCAGGCTGCCTCGCCAGTAATCGTCGAAGTTGTTCGGATTACCGGCGTTGATCGAGCCGTCGATGTTCATTTCGAGAGCGCGCATAGTCGAAATCAGATGCTCGGTTGGGCGCTTCAGCTTGGCCCCGGCCGAGGCCACGAAGTCTGGATGCAGTGCCATGGTCTTTAAAACCGCTGGGATGTTCGCCCCACTGGCCAGGTAGGTGGTGGTCATCGCGGTGAGAATCGAACTCGATGGGTTGTCGCTGACATAACGTCTTGCCATGCGAAGTGAGAACGCCTTTGCCGTCTCTGGCAGTTGAGTGAGGTATTTCACCAATCCCCGGGCCGTTGCGAAAATCTGCTCTGGTGTGTTGCCGGGGTTCGGGTCGGTCCAGCCGAGCACTTTCACCTGACCCTGCCAGTGGCGATTCGGGTCGGCAATGCTATTCATGTAGACGTTGTCGAACGAGATGCCAGAGAAAACGCGAGCGGCGTTGACAACATCATCCTGCGTGTATGGGGTTGCAGTGGTGACGGTGAACAGCTCGAGAATCTCACGACCGAAATTCTCGTTTGGGTGATTGCGCTCATTTGAATAGCCGTTGAGAAAGGTCAGCATCTCGGGGTGAAGAGCAGCTACGTAGAGAAGGTCGGTGTAGTTGCCCAGAGCGTTCGCGCGAATCGCATCGCGGTCATAGCTGAGGCGCTTAACTTGGTCGTTATAGAGAGGTGTCGGAACTAGATCTTGCAGAAACTCGACGAGGGTTTCGTAAACCTGTCGCGAAGATGCGAACCGGCGGTAAATAGTTGTGAGGGCAAGCTCATCCGAGACTTTGCTGTTATTGATCGAGTAGGGCAACGTGTGTTCGATGTCGTACTGCGAAAGATTCAGCGCACGAAACTGTCCGAGGATTGCCTTGGTGAACTTTGCCTCGGCCTTAGTCG
>CAITNA010000139.1 GCA_903893675.1 uncultured Micrococcales bacterium | reverse complement strand
GGTATTACCATCAACATCTCGCACGTTGAGTACCAGACCGAGAAGCGCCACTACGCACACGTAGACGCTCCAGGTCACGCCGACTACATCAAGAACATGATCACAGGTGCAGCTCAGATGGATGGTGCCATCCTCGTAGTAGCAGCAACCGACGGTCCAATGCCTCAGACCAAGGAGCACGTTCTCCTTGCACGTCAGGTTGGCGTTCCTTACATCGTTGTAGCACTCAACAAGTCGGACATGGTTGACGACGACGAGATCCTGCAGTTGGTTGAGGAAGAAGTTCGCGACCTTCTCACCAAGAACGAATTCCCTGGCGACAAGGCTCCAGTTGTTCGCACCTCGGGCCTCAAGGCTCTCGAAGGCGACGCAAAGTGGGGCGAGTCTGTACTCGCACTCATGGACGCTTGCGACGAGTTCATCCCAGAGCCACAGCGCGACCTCGACAAGCCATTCTTGATGCCTGTTGAAGACGTGTTCACCATCACTGGTCGTGGAACTGTTATCACCGGCAAGATCGAGCGTGGCCAGGTTAAGGTCAACGACGAAGTTGAGATCGTTGGTATCCGCGAGAAGCAGAAGACCACCGTTACCGGTATCGAAATGTTCCGCAAGCTCCTCGACTACGCAGAGGCTGGCGAGAACGTCGGTCTGTTGCTCCGTGGAACCAAGCGTGAAGACGTAGAGCGTGGCCAGGTTGTTGTAAAGCCTGGTTCGATCACCCCTCACACCAACTTCGATGCAGAGGTCTACATCCTCTCGAAGGATGAGGGTGGCCGTCACAACCCGTTCTACTCGAACTACCGTCCACAGTTCTACTTCCGTACTACTGACGTGACTGGTGTTATCACCCTTCCTGCTGGCACCGAAATGGTTATGCCTGGCGACACCACTTCGATGGCAGTTGAGCTGATTCAGCCAATCGCTATGGAAGACGGTCTCCGCTTCGCTATCCGTGAGGGTGGCCGCACCGTTGGTGCAGGAACCGTGACCAAGATCACCAAGTAGTTCTTGCAACACTTCGAGAACCCCCGGGCTTCGGCTCGGGGGTTCTTGCTTTAAGCAAGGCGTAGGCTGACTTTGTGCCTCTGCTGATTCCGTCTCGCGAAATCAAACTCACCACCCGAACCGGGGTCTCGGTGAATCGCACTCTGCCGCATCGCGAACTCAAAATGATCGGCCCCTGGTGTTTCGTGGATCACTTCGGCCCGACCGAGCAGACCGACGGCATGGTCGTTGCGGCTCACCCGCATACCGGTTTGCAAACCGTCACCTGGTTGCTCGAAGGCGCAATCGAGCATCGCGACTCGATTGGTTCGGTTCAGCACATCAACCCTGGTCAGCTGAACTTGATGACCGCCGGTCGTGGTATTGCCCACAGCGAGCTTTCGCTCAAAGAGACTCAGCGCCTGCACGCGGTTCAGCTTTGGGTGGCCCTGCCAGATGCCGACCGAAATGTTGCTCCCGCCTTCGAACACCGGGATGATCTGCCAGTGGTTTTGGGCAGCGACTGGAAGGCCACCGTTCTGGTCGGTGAGTTCCTGGGGCAGAGGGCAGCCACCAAAGCTTTCAGTCAGATGCTCGGGGTCGAACTGCGACTCGAGCCAAACACCGAGTTCCGGGTGCCTGCCGTCGACGGCTTCGAGTATGGCTTTCTCAATGTCGAGGGTGAATTCGCCGCAAATGGGGCAGAAGTGCCACTATCTGGTCTGATTTACCTATCAAGTGGCGAGACTGGCACAGAAATAGTGCTGAATTCGGGGCAAAGTGGGGCAACCCTGCTGATTTTGGCCGGAAAACCCTTCGGAGAACCCATTTTGATGTGGTGGAACTTCATCGCTCGCACCAATTCCGAGATTTCCGAGATGCGCGAGCAGTGGAACCGACACCAGGATGACCCTGCCGCGGCCGCCCGGTTCGGCACCTTCTCGGATCACATCGGCGGCTGGATCCCCGCCCCCGATTTGCCCAATGTGCAGCTGCGTGCCCGTTAAAAAAGTTCATTTGGTTAGCGCTGGACTTCGCGACCAGCATTGAAGGATGAACGAGACTCAAACCCCAACCACCCCAGCAACCCCAGCCAAGGCAGCGAAGCCGACTAAGGCTCCAAAGGCGGCCAAGCCGGCAAAAGCCCCGAAGGTCGTCGACCCAGTAAAGGCCCAGGCCAAGGCTGACGCCAAGGAATTGAAGAAGTTGACCAAGAAGCTGGTCAAGGCAGTTCGTGGCAAGTCGAAGAAGAAGGCCACCAAGTCGGCTTCAAAGATCGTCAAGAAGGCGATTTCGAAGCCTTCGTCGAAGTAGCTGCCCCGGTCACAAAATTTGTGGCCATTCATCCCAGATTTAATTTGCATTGCCCCTAATCAAGATGGCAAGATAGACAGGTTCGCGAGTTTTCGGGCTATCTGCCTGAACCACTGCGGCATTGTGAACGAGAAATCGGTCCGGCCGTAGCTGAACAAAAACTTCTCTGATTTATTGCTTCGCGCGTGCGCTCGAGAGGGCGACACACCCGAGTGCGTGGGTCGGAACAGCAACACCTCGAGCATCCTTGATGACCGAGTTTGACAGATAAACAGTGGTGCAACTCAAGTAGTGCTACAGCGCTCGCGGCGAAATCGTCGCGAGAGAAAAGAGAGCGAGTCAAGATGGCCGGACAGAAAATCCGCATTCGACTTAAGTCATACGACCACGAGGTCATTGACGTTTCTGCGCGCAAGATCGTAGACACCGTCACTCGTGCCGGTGCAACCGTAGTCGGACCAGTTCCGCTACCAACTGAGAAGAACGTTGTCTGTGTGATCCGTTCACCTCACAAGTACAAGGACAGCCGCGAGCACTTCGAGATGCGCACCCACAAGCGCGTGATCGACATCATCGACCCAACTCCAAAGGCAGTTGATTCATTGATGCGTCTCGACCTTCCTGCTGACGTCAACATCGAGATCAAGCTCTAAGGAAAACGATGACTACCTCAATCAAGACCGTAAAGGGACTACTGGGCAAGAAGCTCGGCATGACCCAGGTATGGGACGACCAAAACCGTCTTATCCCTGTGACCGTGATCGAAGCTGGCTCGAACGTAATCACCCAGATCAAGAACATGGAAACCGATGGCTACAACGCCATTCAGGTTGCATACGGCGCAATCAAGCCAGCGAAGGTTAACCAGCCACAGGCAGGTCACTTCGCAAAGGCTGGCGTTGCACCTCGTCGCTTCGTCGCAGAGATCCGCACCGCAGATGCTTCGGCGTATGCAGTTGGCCAGGAGCTCGGTGTTGAGGTTCTCGAAGTTGGCTCGAAGGTCGACGTCGTTGGAACTTCAAAGGGCAAGGGCTTCGCAGGTCACATGAAGCGCCACGGCTTCTCGGGTGTTGGTGC
>CAITNA010000138.1 GCA_903893675.1 uncultured Micrococcales bacterium | reverse complement strand
CTTAGGGTCAAGAACAGCGGCGTCGTAAGCAACGAGGCCACCGAGGATGCCCGCAAGGGTAACCATGATTGCGCGACGAGTCTTGAAGCCGAGCTTGAAGCCCATCGACAAGAACGACATTGCACCCGAGTAAACGTTCAGAACGTTAGCCGAGACCGAACCGACAGCGATTGCCAGAAGGGTAAGAGCTGCGAGGTAGTCGTTGCCAATCAAGCCAGTGAAGCCCTTGGTTGGGTTGTCCTGGATTCCAAGAGCCGAGAACGCAACCGCACCAACAACCATCAGAACCGAGGTGCTGAAGAAGTTGCCGAGACCAGCAGCCAAGCCGAGAGCACGCTTGTTGGTGTTCTCAGGCAGGTAGCGGGTGTAGTCCGAAGCGAATGGGGTCCAGCCAGCGGTGTAACCGTATGCAGCACCAGCAGCAAGGGTGAAGCCACCGATGTTGAACGATGCGTCAGCGAAGTGTGCGTGTCCACCGGTCAGCACCAGGAAGGTGACGATGATCCAGATGAGTGCGAGACCATACGAGGTGTAGCGCTCCCATACCTGAATCAGGTTGTGACCGATGAATGCGATTGCAATCTGAACAACAACCACGATGCCGAGCGAACCGGCAACTGGGATGTTGGTCAGCGCGTTAAGCGCAAGGGCACCAGACACCGAGTTCACTGCGAACCAACCGATACCTGCGACGAGGGTCGAGAGACCAGCAGGAATCAGGTTGCCAAGCTTTCCGAAAGCGGTGCGCCCGAGCACCATCTGGGGCAATCCGGCCTTAGGGCCAAAGGTGCTGAACAGACCGTGAGTAAGTGCTGCCAGTGCGTTACCAACGACGACAGCGAGGATTGCCTGAGTAAGGTTCAGTCCAAAGAAAAGGACGCCAAGGGCGCCCACATAGACGGTTGCGAACTCGAGGTTAGGTGACGACCAAACCGTAAACAAATGCCACGCTTTACCGTGACGTTCACCTGCGGAGATCGGAGATACATCATTTACTTCGATTGAGGTTGCCTTAGCAGAGCCTGAGGTTGTTTGTGCCATGGGGGAAAATCTAGCGAACTTTCAGGTGGCTAAATGACAACAACCAGAAACCGAATTTCGGGTGAATATTGAGATAACCGATTCGAGTGAGGAGCACTGATGGGCGATTGGCTAGCCCGCCGAGCCCCTTATCTTCACAAGGGTTCCGTCGATTTAGAGACGCTGGATGAGCGCTTCCTTGAGCCCTATCTCGAGATGCTCGCCGACCCCGAATCGAACCGTCTGACCACGACCACCAAGAGCTTCACCCGCGAAAAGATCATCGACTGGTTGAACTCTCGACCACTGGCTGAAGGTCGCTTGGATTGGGCCATCCTGGATTCAAGCAACGGGGAGTTCGTTGGCGAGATAGTTCTCAGCGATTTCGTTTTGCAGCGTCAGCAGATGGGCCTGCGCATCTGCCTTCGCGGCCCGAAGTATTTCAATCGCGGCTTCGGCTCTGATGCGCTCGAGGCCGTCATCACCTTCGCGTTCGACAAGTTGCTGCTGAAGAAACTCGAGCTCGAGGTGTGGGTCGAAAACCCGCGCGCGATTTCGACATACGAGAAGTTTGGTTTCGTGCACAAGCGCACGCGCAAAGATCGCCGCGGATTCGAATACATCGTGATGCACCTGACTAAGGCTGGCTTCGTGCGCGCACTGGCCGAGCGCAAAATGGCCGAGCACCTCGACCTAGAACATTGGCAGTTCGAGTTCGACAACGGCAAGCGTCG
>CAITNA010000137.1 GCA_903893675.1 uncultured Micrococcales bacterium | reverse complement strand
GGTCGACGCTGTAGTCCTCGGCGTCGACATAGGCGAGATCGGGGCCAAACACCGCCTGGCCGCCGAGGTCTTCGCGGATGGGGTGAGTCGATGTCGCGTCAGGCCGGTGGGCAAGCCGCCGGTGGTGTGGGCATGGGCTCGCGTGGTCCTGGTGAAACCAAGATCGAACTAGACCGCCGTCGCATCAATACCCGCATGGCCAAGCTGCGCAAGCAGATTGCTGCGATGAAGCCTGCGCGCGAGACCAAGCGCGCCAGTCGCAAGAAGAACGCGGTGCCTTCTGTTGCCATCGCGGGCTATACCAACGCCGGCAAGTCATCGCTGCTCAACCGCCTGACCCAGGCCGGAGTGCTGGTTGAGAACGCACTCTTTGCCACGCTCGACCCAACAGTGCGAAAGACCCAAACACCGGATGGTCAGCCCTACACCCTTGCAGACACCGTCGGGTTCGTGCGCAACTTGCCCCACCAATTGGTTGAAGCGTTCCGTTCGACTCTCGAGGAGATCGGCGATAGTGACCTGATCGTTCACGTGGTCGATGCCTCGCACCCAGACCCGGCCTCACAGATTGCCACGGTCCGCGAGGTCATCTCAGAAGTTGATGCTCACAACATCCCAGAATTGATCGTGTTCAACAAGATTGACCTTGTCGATGAGACTCAGCGAATCGCGCTGCGCTCGATGGAGGCAAACTCGATTCAAGTTTCGAGTCGCTCGGGCGAGGGCATTGAGGCGTTGCAGCAACGCATCGCAGAGTTGTTACCAAAGCCAAATGTTTTGGTTGATCTTTTGATTCCATACAACCGAGGCGACTTGGTGTCGAGGCTGCACCTGAACTCGCAGATTATGAGCCTTGAGTATCTAGAAGAGGGAACGCACGTCGTCGCTCACGTTGCACCAGACTTCGCAGCAGAGCTCGCGCCCTTCGCTCGTTAGAGTTTGCAAGCGCATTCGCCCGCGGGGGCGCTAGAGCTTACGAAGAACAGTGACGACCTTGCCGAGAATCTCGCAGTCATCAGCAGGAATCGGCTCGTAAGCCGAGTTGCGTGGAAGCAGCCAAGTGTGACCATCGCGCTGACGGAAAACCTTGCAGGTTGCTTCGCCGTCGAGCATTGCGGCAACGATGTCGCCGTTTTCTGCTGTCTTCTGGGTGCGCACAACGATGAAGTCGCCATCGCAAATGGCGGCGTCAATCATCGAGTCACCCTTGATCTCAAGCATGAACAGGTCACCCTTGCCAACCAGTGAGCGTGGCACCGGCATCATCTCGTCGATGTTCTGCTCGGCCAGGATGGGGGCACCGGCGGCAATGCGTCCAACCAGCGGGATGTGCGCAGCGTCGCCGAATGACAATGGGCTATCGCTCTCGCTGCGAACCAGACCCTCTGGCTCCATCAGAATCTGGATGCCGCGGGCTAGGCCGTCCTTGGTAGAGATATAGCCGGCTTCATCGAGCTGGTCGAGCTGATACTTGACGCTCGAAACGGCCTTGAGGCCGGCGTCTTCGGCGATTTCACGCATGGTGGGGGTGTAGCCGTGCTGATCGCGGTAGCGAATCACGAATTCCAGGATGCGGGCCTGAACCGGGCTGAGAGCTCCGCCGTTGCGGTTGGTTGCTGCCATGTTGATTGCCTCCTGGACCTAGGGTCAATGTCGGTGGTTGCCGTTTGACTACTTCTATCGAAACTTTATTCGAATAAAGGGCATTTTTGCTACAAATTTTCGAATAATTCGAGAATTTCCTTGACTTGATGTCGGGGGTTGGTCGTAATCTTGTTCTAAATCGAACAAGTGTTCGAAAGAGAGGCAGAAATGGCAGTTTCAAAGGCTCGCTACATGGCACGTCGTGTGGGCATCCTGGCAGTTCTCGGTTTCGCTATCGCCGGTTTTGCTACCGGTCAGGTCGCTGGCGCAACCAGCGCCAAGGCATCGGTTAGCCACTACGTGGTTGAAGGTGGCGACACCCTCTGGGCGATCGCGGCCCACGAGGCACCAAACGCCGACCAGCGCGAATACGTCAGCAAGCTTGTCGACCTCAACCAGCTCACCAGCTCGGTGCTGGTTCCTGGTCAGCAATTGCTCCTCCCAAACAACTAGGTCCCGCCAGCAGTCTCGATAGGCATCTAGTCGAGCCAATACCTGCTTGGGTATTCTTGCTTGATGCCGAACCTAGACGACCTGCCACTGCGCGATGACCTCAAAGGTCGCAAACCATATGGCGCGCCGCAGCTCGAGGTGCCGATTGCCCTAAACGTTAACGAGAACACTCACCGAATTCCTCGTGAAGTTATCGAAGACATCTTTTCGCGAATCGCACACGCAACACTTCAGCTAAATCGCTACCCAGATCGTGAATTTCTAGGCCTCCGTAAGGCCTTCGCCGACTACCTGGGTCACGACCTAACCGTCGAGCAGATCTGGGCGGCCAACGGGTCGAACGAAATCATTCAGCAAATCATCCAAGCCTTCGGTGGCCCAGGGCGCCTAGCCCTTGGATTCGGGCCAACCTATTCGATGTATTCGATCATCGCTTTGGGTTTCGAAACGGACTATCTCGATGCGCCAAGACTCGACCGCTACGAGCTGAAACCCGAACACGTTCGCGAACAGATTCTCAAGCACAAGCCAAACACCGTTTTGCTTTGCTCCCCAAATAACCCAACCGGCACTCCGCTTTCGCTCGACTGCATTGAGGCAGCATACGAGGCGGTCACCGAAGTAACTGGCGGCATCGTCGTCGTCGATGAGGCCTACGCCGAGTTCGCACCGACAAATACTTTGAGCGCACTAACCCTGTTGCCTGGTCGCGAGCGCCTCATGGTTTCGCGCACCATGAGCAAGGCCTTCGCATTTGCCGGCGCCCGAGTTGGCTACCTAGCCGCAGACCCTGCGGTTGTTGACGCCCTGCGCCTGGTTCGCTTGCCATACCACCTGAGTGCCTTGACCCAGGCGGCAGCCGAAGGCGCACTGGCCCACTCGGCCGCGATGCTGCAGACCGTCGATGACATCCGCGTCCAACGTGACCGACTGATAGTCGAGCTCACAGAGATGGGGCTAGACCCTTACCGCAGTGAGGCAAACTTCGTGTTGTTCGGTGGCTTGCAAGATTCGGCGGCCACCTGGCAGGCACTTCTCGATCGAGGCATCCTGGTTCGAAACGTCGGCATTCCAGGAACATTGCGTGTGACGGCAGGCACCGAGAGCGAGACGACAGCATTTTTGTCCTCGCTTCGCGAAGTGCTTGCTGGCTAAACTTGCACTAATCCCAAAGACGCTTGCAGCGGAAGGTTATTTAAATGAGTCGCACCGCGAGTCTGCAACGCAAGACCAGTGAGTCAAATGTCGAATTGACCCTCGACCTCGACGGCACCGGCAAGTCAAGCATTTCGACTACCGTTCCTTTTTTCGATCACCTGCTAACCGCATTCTCGAAGCACTCGCTGATTGACCTCACCATCAAGGCTTCTGGCGACACCAACATTGACGTTCACCACACCGTCGAAGACACAGCTATCGTCCTCGGCCAGGCCATCAAGCAGGCCCTCGGCGACAAGTCGAAGATTGGCCGCTACGGCGATGCAACCGTTCCGCTCGACGATGCGCTGGCTCGCGCGGTGGTCGACGTCTCTGGTCGCCCATACCTGGTTCACAAGGGCGAACCCGCAGGTTTCGAATTTCACCTGATCGGTGGTCACTTCACCGGGTCAATGGTTCGCCACGTTTTTGAAGCAATCAGCCTGAACGCCGGCATCACCGTTCACGTCACAGTCTTGGATGGTCGCGACCCGCACCACATCGCAGAGGCCGAGTTCAAGGCCTTCGCGCGAGCAATGCGCAAGGCAGTCGAACACGACGCTCGAGTCGACGGAGTGCCTTCGACCAAGGGCGCGCTGTGACCTCACCCCGCGTTGTAGTTCTCGACTACGGCAGCGGCAACATTCACTCGGCAATCAAGGCACTCGTAGCCGCCGGGGCAGAAGTCGAACTCACTGCCGACCCAGCGAAGGTTCAGGCGGCCGACGGCCTCTTGGTGCCTGGCGTCGGGGCATTCACCGCGGTCATGAATCAACTCACGGATGTACGTGGTGCGCGACTTATCGAACAGCGATTGATCGCATCCAAACCGGTTCTCGGCATCTGTGTCGGGCAGCAGGTGATGTTCGAGTCAGGCGTTGAGCATGGCATCGAAACTGAAGGGCTCGGTCAGTGGCCGGGAATCGTCGAGAAGCTCGACGCACCGATGCTGCCGCACATGGGCTGGAACACCGTCGATTCTGCTGAGGGTTCGCGTCTGTTCGACGGAATCGAAGAAGAGCGTTTTTACTTTGTGCACTCATACGGCGTCAAAGAGTGGAAGCTCGTTGCCGATGGGCCGCTGGCAAAACCAATGGTGAGTTGGTCGACTTATGGTTCGCCGTTTGTTGCAGCGGTCGAAAACGGACCACTGAGTGCCACGCAGTTCCATCCAGAGAAATCAGGCGAGGCCGGCATCAAGCTGCTTCGCAATTGGTTGAAGACTTTCTAGAAAACACAAAGGGCAAAGATGAGCGAATACCTAGAACTTCTTCCGGCAGTAGACGTAGCCGATGGCAAGGCAGTGCGCCTTACTCAGGGCGAGGCCGGTTCCGAGACTGACTACGGTTCACCGGTCGAGGCCGCGCTCACTTGGATCAACGCAGGAGCCGAGTGGATCCACCTTGTCGACCTCGATGCTGCCTTTGGTCGCGGCGACAACCGTGCGGTTATTCGTGAAGTCGTTGCGGCATCCAGCGCAGTAAAGATCGAACTCAGTGGCGGCATTCGCGACGATGCTTCGCTTGAGGCAGCCCTCGAGGCAGGCGCTACTCGCGTCAATCTCGGAACCGCCGCGCTCGAAGACCCGGAGTGGACACAGCGCGTGATCGCAAAGTTCGGCGACAAGATCGCCGTTGGTCTCGACGTGCGCGGAACCACTCTTGCCGCTCGCGGCTGGACGAAAGAGGGCGGTGACCTTTTCGAGGTGCTCGAGCGTCTCGAGCAGGCTGGTTGCG
>CAITNA010000136.1 GCA_903893675.1 uncultured Micrococcales bacterium | reverse complement strand
CAACGGTTGCGTTGTACTCGGCCGTCGAGCCGATCGCGCCAGGGGTTGGGTCATACAAGAAGTGATCTGTCTGGGTCGCGTTAAGGCAGGTGACCTTCGAGCTGTTCTGCACGCCGCGTGGGTCGAAGCCAACGAGGTTGTAGTGCTGACGCAGGTAGTCGCTGCCGGCCTGCGAGCCGCCCGACTTCACGAAGTCGATGCCCGAGCCGCCCGGGCCACCAGGGTTCTCGAGCAACCAGCCCTTGTCGGCGTTGCCAGTCGAAGGCACATAGTTCAGGGCCAACTTGATCGAAGCGGCCTTGGATGGGCTATCCCAGTTCAGTGGCGCGTTGATGGTCGCGCACTTGATGGTGCCGCACTTGGTCCAGGTCAGGGCCTGGTTGTAGAACGGGGCCAGGGCTGCGCTGACCTCGGCGGTGGCCGCTGGGGCCGTGGCCGGGGCAACCACGCATCCGGTGATTAGCAGCGGAATCGAGACGAGCAGGGCAATCAGTTTGCTTTTCATTTGTTCCTTAGGTTAACCGCTAGTGCTTCAAGTGCCAACTGGTCGCGAACGTTTCGGTTGATGCGCTCGCGAGTGATTTCGATGTGCCCAAGCTTGGCGATGGTCTGCTCGGCGGTCGAGTTGTTGGCCAGTCTCGTGAGCCCCTCATGCATGCCCTGGTTGATCAGCGCAGAACCCGAGCCGAGCTGCAGCATCAGCACATCGCGATAGAGCGAAAGCAAATCAACCAGGATGCGATCGAGCCCGTCGCGTGACGAACGTGTCGCGCGGCGCTTCTGTGCTTCTTCGAGGTTGCGAATGTCTGCGCGCACGTGCGGAGGAACGCGATCCTCACCCTGCACGCCGAGCATCACCTTGAGTTCACGAAGCTCTTCTTCGTCGCGCTCTGCGGTAAGTGCGTCGACGTCTTTCTTTGCGATGTCGAGCCAGTTCTCGGCGGTGATGATTGCGGCAGAAACAGAGTCAATGGCGAGTGCTGCATTCAGCGTTGCCTGACGACGAGCGCGAGCCTCGGGGCTGGTTGCAAGACGTCGTGCCATGCCGATGTGCGACTGCGCTTCGGCGGCAACTGTGAGTGCTAGACCGCGTTCGATGCCGTCGCGCGATACGAGCAGGTCGGCAACTTCTTCGACCGAAGGGGTCTTCAGTGCAACGCGACGAACGCGCGAGCGGATCGTTGGCAACATGTCGGCCTCGCTCGGAGCGCAGAGAATCCAAACGGTACCAGGCGGCGGCTCTTCGAGTGCCTTGAGCAGAACGTTCGAGGTGCGCTCAGGCATGCGGTCGGCGTCTTCGATGACCATGATCTTGAAGCGACTCATCGTGCCGCCGAGCTGCGATGCCTGAACCAGATTGCGCACCTCTTCGATCGACATCTGCACCTTGTCGGTAGCCAAGACCTCAATGTCAGGATGCGCGCCGGCCATAGCAAGCAGGCACGATTGGCACTTGCCGCATCCGTCGTCTGGGCAAACCAGCGCGGCAGCAAAGGCAATGGCGGCGTTCGAGCGACCTGAACCCGGTGGGCCGGTGAACAGCCAGGCGTGGTTTAGCGAGTCGCGCTTGTGGGCAACGGCCTGTTCGAGCGAGGCAATTGCATCCTGCTGCCCGAACAGCTCGCCCCAGATTGGCTTGCTCATTAGGCAAGCAGCTTTTCGGCACGAGCACGGATGGCCGACTGAATTTCTTCAGGGCTCAGCTCGGCATCGACTACCAAGAAGCGGTTTGGCTCGGCTGCCGCCAAACGCAGGAACGACTGACGCACGGTCTCGAAGAACTCGGTCTTCTCGCGCTCTAGGCGATCAGGCTCGGCACCGGTTTTGCTTCGACGAGCCATCGCCTTGCTCGCCTCGAGGTCGAGCAACACGGTTAGGTCTGGTAGCAATCCGCCAACGGCAAAAAGCGAAAGATTGCGAACCTCTTCGAAATCGAGATCGCGACCACTGCCCTGGTATGCCACCGATGAATCTAGATAGCGATCTGTGATCACAATCTCGCCGCGCTCGAGTGCTGGGCGAACCTTGGTTGCGATGTGGTGTGCGCGATCAGCAGCAAAAAGCAGAGCCTCGGCACGAGGTGCAACATCACCCTTGCGGTGAAGCAAGAGATGACGAATCTCTTGACCGAGCTCGGTGCCACCCGGCTCAAAAGTTGTGACTACGGTTTTGCCCTGGGCGCGAAAGAAATCGGCGAGGCGCTCGACCTGAGTCGACTTTCCGACTCCGTCGATGCCCTCGAGCGAAATGAACAAACCGCGCGACATCTTTACTTCTTCTTTTTGCTTCCGGCTTTGACCGTGCGAGTGGTGGTGGTTGCCTTGGTCTTGCGACGTGAGGTCTTGGCTGGTGCCTCGCCAGGCTCGAGACCCAGCTTCTCGCGACGGATCATGAGCAACTCGAAAGCGCGGTCTGGAGTCATCTCTTCGAGTGGCTCTTCCTTCGGCACGGTCGCGTTGACCACGCCATCGGTGACATAGAGGCCGAACTGGCCAGTCTTTGCAACCACGTTGAGCTTTGACAGCGGGTCTTCGCCGAACTCCTTCAGCGGGGTTGCCGCGGTGCGGCGGCCGCCATACTTAGGCAGTTTGTATAGCTCAAGCGCCTGCTCGAGGGTCAGCGAGAACAGCTCGTCTTCGCTTGCCAGCGAGCGGCTGTCTTTGCCCTTGGTCATGTATGGCCCGAACTTGCCGTTCTGCACGGTGATCTCGATGCCCTCTTCAGGGTCAACGCCGACCACGCGAGGCAGCGACAGCAGCTTCAGAGCATCTTCATAGGTGAAAGCCTCTGGGCTCATGTTCTTGAGCAGCGACGCGGTGCGCGGTTTCTCGGCCGACTCGTCGTTCACCAAGATGTATGGGCCATAGCGACCATCCTTGAAAATGATGTCGAAGCCGGTTGCTGGGTCTTGGCCAAGAACGCGGTCGGCAATCACCGGTGCGTCGATGAGCTCTTGCGCCTTGTCGACGGTCAGCTCATCTGGTGCAAGACCTTCTGGGATGTTCACAATGCGGCGACCGTTTTCGTCGGCACCCTCGGCGCCCGGCTCGGTCATCGTCTCGATGTAAGGGCCATACTTTCCGGTGCGCACTGTGATGTTGTCTGCCAACTTGAACGAGTTCACCGCGCGAGGGTCAATCTCGCCGATATTCTCGACGGTCTCGTGCAAACCTTCGATGCCTTCGCCGCCGAAATAGAAACGGTGCAACCAGGTCGAACGATCGCGCTCGCCCGCTGCAATCTCATCGAGGTCTTCCTCCATGCGAGCGGTGAACGCGTAGTCAACGAGTCGATCGAAGTTGGTCTCAAGGAAGCGCGTGATGGTGAAGGCAATCCAAGTTGGAACCAGTGCCTGACCGCGCTTTACGACATAACCCTTGCCGAGAATTGTCGACATGATCGACGCATAGGTCGAAGGTCGGCCGATGCCGTCTTCTTCGAGCGCCTTAACCAGCGATGCTTCTGTGTAGCGCGGTGGCGGTGAAGTCTGGTGGTCTTTTGCGAAGACGTCGATTGCCTTTAGCTTCTGACCAACTTCGAGCTTCGGAAGCTTCGACTCTTGCTCTTCGTTGTCGTCGTCGTTGCGGCTCTCATCCTGGCTTTCTTCGTAGGCGGCCAAGAAGCCGCGGAAGGTAACGACAGTGCCCGAGGCGGTGAACTCGACGGTGTCTGCACTCTTCAGGCCCTTGACCTGGATGCGCGCGGTGGTGGTCGAGACCTTGGCGTCCTGCATCTGCGAGGCGACGGTGCGCTTCCAGATCAGGTCATAGAGCTCGAAAGCCTTACCATAGAGCACGCCCTGAAGCTCGCTCGGGCGCTTGAAAACCTCACCAGATGGGCGAATCGCCTCGTGGGCCTCTTGGGCGTTCTTCGACTTGGATGCGTAAACGCGCGGTGCGTCAGCAACCAAATCGGCTCCGAACATCTCGGCGGCCTGAGTGCGCGCTGCGTTGATTGCCTGCTGCGAAAGCGTGGTCGAGTCAGTACGCATGTAGGTGATGTGACCCTCTTGGTAGAGCGACTGCGCGGTGTCCATGGTCTGCTTTGCAGACATGCGCAACTTGCGCGATGCTTCCTGTTGCAGAGTCGACGTGGTGAATGGCGCTGCCGGGCGACGAGTCGAAGGCTTAGCCTCAACTGAGACAACCTCGATCGAAACCGAGCCGCCCTTCATGCCCTCTGCAAGTTCGGTTGCCTCGGCCTCATTCAGAACGCGAACGTCTGACTTCAGGTTTCCGCGGTCGTCGAACGATTCACCGGTTGCGATGCGCTTGCCGTCGATCGAGAGCAGCTTCGCCTCGAAGTTTGGCTCGCCAGAAACCTGAGTGTCGAGCAGTGCCTTGACGTCAAAGTATTTCGCCGCGATGAACGCCATGCGCTCACGCTCGCGCGCAACAACCAAACGCATTGCTGGCGACTGCACGCGACCGGCGCTCAAGCCACGGTTGATCTTGCGCCAGAGCACCGGCGAAATTTCATATCCGTAAAGGCGGTCAACAATGCGTCGGGTTTCCTGTGCCTGAACTAGGTTCTCGTCGATGTCGCGAGTGTGGTTAACGGCATCCTGGATTGCGTCTTTGGTGATCTCGTTGAAGACCATTCGCTTGACCGGAACCTTTGGCTTCAAAACCTGAAGCAGGTGCCACGCGATGGCCTCGCCCTCGCGGTCTTCATCGGTAGCGAGATAGAGCTCGTCTGCATCCTTGAGGGCTGACTTGATGTCGCTGACGGTCTTCGACTTGCCTGCCGAAATGGCGTAGTAGGGCTCGAAGTCGTTTTCGATGTCGATCGAGAACTTGCCGACCGAGGTCTTTTTCTTCTCGGCAGGAACGTCCTTAGGGTCGACCAAGTCGCGGATGTGACCTACCGAGGCCAACACCTCGAACCCCTCGCCCAGGTACTTGGCGATGGTCTTGGCCTTAGCCGGCGACTCTACGATGACCAGTTTGCGTGATGCCAAAAACATTTCTCCTTGTTCAGTTGCCGTTGGTTGGCGGCCCTGCTCTCGAGGTTGCCTCGAGGGTCGGACCGATGCCTGCCAAAGACAGCCGGATAAAAGACTCGAAACCGACAATACGACATGAGTCAAGAGACACCATATAGATATGTGCCATTTGACCAGCCGTTTGGCAGGGAAAGCCCGTGGTCAGGCCCCGAGCCGAATCGGCGGCAGCCAAAGCGATGAGATCTGCCTGCGACTGCAGCTTTTGGGCTGAAACCAGCCAATTTGCGGCGATATTGGCCGAAATCAACCCGGCCAGGATGCCCGCGACTAGGCCGAGCCCAAGAATCGTGCCCGAGCCGGCCGAACCCCAAAATCGCCCCATTTGCCACTGGTCGTTCTCGGCGTTTCGCCCACGCGCCCTGCCGGTGCTCAAGTGCCCTCCCGCCGGGCACACTCTGTGTCGCTCAACTCGAACCCGAAGGGGGTTGGGCGAGAGAGTTTGACGCAGATCAGGTTGCCCGAGGCAAAGACCTTGGCCTGATCGACGGTCTCTCCCCTGGCAGCTGCACGTGCATCCTGGGTGGTCTGGTCAACCAAGCGCAATCGATCGACCTGAAGACCGAGTGCCCCGAGAGCCAAACCAAGGATGGCCATCACACTCGGCAGCACGACCGCCAACTCGGCCGTAACCGACCCACAATCGTCGGCGAGCCAAGAGTTCGAAGGAATCACAGAGCCGGCGTTGAATTCGGGTTCGTGAATGTCAGCGCACTTTTCACCAAATCGAAAAGCATCTGCCGCACCTCGTCGCTGCGCATGATGATGACAAGCAGCCCTGCAAAGCCGACAGCCGCCATCGTGGCAATTGCATACTCGGCGGTTGCTGCACCGGTTTCATCTTTCAACCTGTTCATGGTTTCCTTTCTAAAATCACGAGCTCGAGACGAATGACATTGCAAGCGGGAAGACCGCAATCAAAACAAAGGCCGGCAAGACACTAACTCCGAGGGGAAGCATCAAACGCACCGAGAGCGATTCGAGTTTCTGCAATCTTTGTTGCAGTCGCTGTTGCTCACGATCGAGAGTCAGGGCGGAGATCAGATCGGCAAGTGGCGTGCCGGTTCTTCGTGATAGCTCGACGATTTCATTCATCACACTGTCAGTCTCGAAGTTGCGGCTGGGCGAGCCTCGAACCACAGCAACAAGGTCGCACGCCAAACGAAAATCGAAGCCCGCTCGCAGGCAACTCTCGATGAGCAGATAATCAAAACCGTCATCTGCCTCGACCACGGATGCACGCGAAACCATTCTCGATGACCAAACCTGCCCTCCGATTAGCAGTGCAACCCCGAGACAAACCGAGGCAACGGCAATTGGGCTGCGAGCAAGAACGGCGAGAGAGCCAAGTCCTGCCAGTTGCCCAAATAGCAGCGCGGCCAGCGGAAGCCATGACACCAGCCGCAAGGTGGCGCGAGGTGCGGCTCGGGCCAGCTCGACCCGCCTTGCGGCCTGGGCGCTGGCATCGAGCCGGGCAAGCAACCCGCGAAGCAGTGGGCCAGGCGCAACCCCTGCCCGGTCAATAATTTGATCGACGGAATTCAGTCTCGGGTCAACAAGCTCGCCAACCTCGGCAACGGCGGCACGCCAACTCATTCCGGCATCTATCAGCGCGGCCAATCGAGATGCCTGTTCACGTACGGAATCAAACTCGAGAATCACGGCTTGCCCTCAAACAATCGATAACCTCTTCGGCCGTCGATGCTGTCGATGTGCACGTAGGCATCAAACGCACCGCTGGCCATAGCCCGCAGCGCCTCAACACCGATGCCAGATGCCGAGGCGATGCTGGTCAATCGCGCAAAGACTTCGCTCGACGAATTTGCGTGAATGGTTGTGGCAACCGCGTGACCCGAGTTTGCAGCTTGCAGCAGAGTGATGAGTTCGCGCGAACGCACCTCGCCAATCACGATGCGATCGGGTCTCATTCGAAGCGACTCGACCAACAGAGCATTCATGTCAATCTCTCCGCGACCCTCGACATTCGACTCACGAGAAGTCAGTGACACAAAACTCTGCGAACTCATTCGCAGCTCGGCGACATCCTCGATAGAAATCACCCGAGTGTTTTCAACCTCGAGAAGCAGCGCTCGCAAAAACGAAGTCTTGCCGGAGCCGCTCGCACCAGATATCAACACGGATGCGCCACCCCGCATCAACTGCACCAACCGCGAGCGCGTGCCCTCGTCGAGTTGCCCGATTGCTACAAGTTGCTTCAGTCCGAACGGTCGTTCGCCGAAGGCTCGAATCGAAAGCAATGTTTTCGGCGAGATTGCCGATGCCAAGACTGCATGCACGCGCAGCCGCGCACCAAGGGTGAAGTTTGCGAACGGCTGGGCCAGATCGAGTCTGCGCCCTGCAGCCGCCGCGAGCGCGCGGGCAGCCACCTCAAGCTGCTCGGCCGAGCCGAAAACCGGTGGCACGGCATGCCAGTTGCCCCCGCGAAGAACGATTGCGGCCTCGTGCCCGTTGCAGACCAGATCTGAGACGCCCTGTTCGGCAAGCAACCGAGCCAGAGCGGGCAAACCCGCTACATCTGCCAGGGCTGGGTGTTCGAACATCCGCCAAGGATGCCTCGCCAGTTCGCCCAAGAGGCAGCCAGCCCGAAAACGGTGGAAAACTGGCCGGTTTCTGGGCTTGTGGACAAACGGAATACCCCGTTAAAGAGGACAGCGGCTCTGGGGGGAGAGCCGCTGTCGGCCATAGCGCGTTGGGGGGAACCGCTATGGCAAGTCAGATATTTCACTGACTGATTAAGGATAAGGCCCCTAATCAATTTGTTATTCCCGTAATCCACAGGAATTTCGGGATTTAACAAGGTTTTGCCAGGCTCACAGGTAATTCCCCGTCACCATCCCCGCTTGGTTCGAAACCGAGGGCCGATTTCTGGCAGTATGGCAAAAGGCAAGGGCGCCGACCGGGTTCCTTTGCACCGCAAAGAAAGACAACGATGTCAGCCGAGCACGAAATCGACAACCTGCTCCACGAGGAGCGCCACTTCGCCCCATCAGATGCCTTCAAGGCCCAGGCGATCGCAAAACCAGAACTCTATGAACAGGCCAAGGCCGACCGCCTCGGTTTTTGGGCCGCGCAAGCAAAGAAGCTGCACTGGCACAAGCCGTTCACCCGCACTCTCGACTGGTCTAACCCACCGTTTGCCAAGTGGTTCGACGATGGCCAGCTGAACGTCTCATACAACTGCATCGACCGTCACGTCATCGCCGGCAACGGCGACCGCACCGCCATTTTCTTCGAGGGCGAACCTGGCGACGCACGCGAGATCACCTACGCCGAGCTGCTTCACGAAGTGAAGAAGACCGCAAACGCACTTATCAACCTCGGCATCAAGCCTGGCGACCGCGTCGCGATCTACATGCCGATGATTCCTGAGGCTGTCATCGCAATGCAGGCAGTCGTTCGCATCGGTGCAGTGCACAGCGTGATCTTCGGTGGCTTCAGCGCCGACTCACTCGCATCGCGCATTGAAGACGCCGAGGCGAAACTTGTCATCACCTCGGATGGTGGCTTCCGCAAAGGTAAGGCCAGCGCACTCAAGCCTGCAGTCGACGATGCACTCAGCGGTGGCAAGTGCCCATCCGTGAAAAATGTTTTGGTCGTGCGCCGCACCAACCAGGATGTCGACTGGGTCGAGGGCCGCGATGTCGAATGGTCGCAGGCCGTCGGTGAGGCGAGCGACGAGCACGAGGCCCAAGGCTTCGACGCCGAGCATCCGTTGTTCATTCTTTACACCTCGGGCACCACCGGAAAGCCGAAGGGCATTCTGCACACCACCGGTGGCTACCTGACTCAGGCTGCCTACACCCACAAGAACGTCTTCGACCTGCACGAGCAGACCGACGTTTACTGGTGCACCGCCGACGTCGGCTGGATCACCGGTCACAGCTATGTCGCATACGGACCGCTGGCCAACGGCGCATCGCAGGTGATTTACGAGGGCACCCCAGAGACCCCAGACTGGGGCCGCTGGTGGAGCATCGTGCAGAAGTACGGCGTGAGCATTCTCTACACCGCGCCGACCGCGATCCGTTCGTTCATGAAGTTGGGCAGCCAGATTCCTAACGAATACGACCTGTCGAGCATCCGTGTTCTGGGTTCGGTTGGCGAACCAATCAACCCAGAAGCTTGGATGTGGTACCGCAAGCACATCGGCGGCAGCCACGCTCCGATCGTCGACACCTGGTGGCAGACCGAGACCGGCGCGATCATGGTCTCGCCACTGCCGGGCATCACCACCCTCAAGCCGGGTTCGGCACAGATTCCACTGCCTGGTGTTAGCGCCGCGGTCTTAGATGATGACGGCAAGGAACTCGGTCGCGGTCACGCTGGCCTGTTGGTGCTCACCGAGCCTTGGCCTTCAATGCTTCGCGGGATCTGGGGTGACTCAGAGCGCTTCAAGGAGACCTACTGGTCGAAGTTTGAAGGAAAGTATTTCGCTGGCGACGGTGCCAAGTGGGACGAAGAGGGCGACCTCTGGTTGCTCGGTCGAGTCGATGACGTGATGAACGTTTCGGGTCACCGCCTCTCTACCGCAGAAATCGAAAGTGCTCTCGTCTCGCACCACTTCGTTGCAGAAGCAGCAGTCGTCGGTGCCAAGGATGAGACCACCGGCCAGGCCGTTGTCGCATTCGTGATTCTGCGTCAGAACCAACTCGAAGAAGCGGGCAGCGATGCCGACGTTTCGAAGATTCTACGCGATCACGTATCCAAGGAAATTGGCCCGATTGCTCGCCCACGAACCATCATCGTGGTGAAGGAGCTGCCAAAGACTCGAAGCGGCAAGATCATGCGTCGTTTGTTGCGCGATGTTGCAGAAGACCGACCAATTGGCGATGTCACCACTCTTGCCGACACATCGGTCATGGACAGCATCAGCGGCAAGCTAAGCGCAGGGGCAACTGACTAGTTAGAAACTTTGACGCGCAGTGAGTCGAAACGGTCGATGAACCGCACTGTCTCGCCATCGACACCCTGAGCCTCGCCCCAGGCAATCTCGGGTTCGCCGTCGAACTGCCAGTTAGGCCATTCGTTCAGCAACACGGTTAGCAGGCTCGCCGCCTCGTGCTCGGTCATGTGCATGCCCATGCAGGTGTGAGGGCCAAAACCAAAGCCCAGGTGCGGCTTGCGATCGCGGTGGATGTTGACCACCTCTGGGTCTGGCCAAATGCTCTTGTCGTGGTTGGCAGACACGAAGCTCAGCAGCACGTAGTTCTCTGGCTTGCGGTCGGCGTCACTCGGGGTGCGGTCTTCAGGCAGCACGCGCTCCATATTCGGCAGCGGGGTCAGGTAGCGAACCATCTCGCTGACCGTGCGGTTGAACCACTGGTCGTTATCGCGCAGAAAGTCGCGGTCTGACGGGTTGCCAATCAGGTGCCAGGTCAGGCCGGTGACCAACTTGATCACGGTGTCGCGACCACCAGCGAGCAGAACGTTTGCGATGCCCTGCATCTCGAGGCGGCTGATCGGCTCGTCGCCAATCTTGATCTGCGAAACGTAATCCCAGACGTCTTGTTTTTCTTCGTCGACAACCGGATGCGCGTGCGCATAGTCAAACACACGATCAAGATATGCCTGCAGCACTCCACCCTCGCGCACGTGCTCAACCTTCTTGCCCGGATTGCGCAGCTCTTCCATGTGGCTCTTGGCAGTCCATACATCGGGGCCCCAACTGAGCCACTCTTCGTAGTCTTGCGGGCGGTTGTAAATGATCGTGAGGCAACCAATCACGTATGGCAGCGCTAGGTCAGAGGTGATGTCGCCGGAGCCCTTGGCGTTAATTGCAGCGATGAGTTTCTTGGCGTGTTCTTCGAACAGCGGTTTCTTAGGTGCGATAGCAACCGACAGAAAAAATGGCGAAACTGCCTGACGAAAAAGTTGGTGGCGCTCGCCATCGGCCTCGAGCGGAAGCTGACGGTAACTGCGAGTGTCGCGATCGCCGAGCAGGTCGCTCGAATAGGTCTCTGAGTCGCGAGCGGCCTCGCGAACCTGATGAAAGCCGATTACTTCTTTGGGCACCTTTGCTCCGAATCGCTCAAGCTGCATTGCTTTAGCGATAGCCTACGAAATATGTGGGCGAAGGCATTGGATGAAATCCAAAGAGCAATCGATTCGTTACCGCCTGCGTTGGCTGAACATCGGGCACTTGCATCCGAGGCGGCTGGCAGGCTTTTCAATCAGGCGGCCGAGTCAGGCAGCCACGGCATCTTCGTTTCGACCGGAGACATTCCGGCCATGTGGCTTCGCGACTCGAGCTTTCAGGTCAAGCCGCTGCTTCGTTTTGCAGGCCGGCCCGCGGTCTATGACTTCGTCGCCGGCGTGATTCGCCAGCAGGCTGCCTATATCGCCATCGACCCCTATGCAAACGCTTTCAACATCGAGGCCAACGGCAACTGTTGGCACCGCGACTTTGCCGACCAGAGCCCCTGGGTGTTCGAGCGTAAGTTCGAGATCGATTCGCTGGCCAGCTTTCTCGACATTTCGCTCGGGCTTGCCGACGCTTCGGGCTCCACCGAACACCTCGATTCGGCCTGGTGGCAGGCCGCTGAGGCCGCCGTTGCCCTGTTCGAGACCGAGCTGCACCACGACCCAGGCAGCTACATCTTCATGCGCAAGAACGCACCCAAACACGACTATCTATACCCGGATGGTCGTGGAGCCGAGTTTGCCGACTGTGGCCTGATCTGGTCGGCCTTTCGCCCATCCGACGACGCTTGCGAGTTGCCGTTCAATATTCCGCAGAACGCTTATGCGGCAGCGCAACTCGAGCGGCTTGCGCGCCTCGCCAAAACGCAAATCACCCACGCTGAACTCGCAGCGCGGTGTGAAACTCTTGCAACGAGCATCCGAGGTGCGATCGAAAAGCTCGCGATTGTCGACGGTCACTACGTCTATGAAATCGATGGCCTCGGCGAAAAACTGTTCATCGACGATGCGAACATTCCGTCACTATTGAGCCTGCCCTACCTCGGGTTCTGCTCACCGAGCGATTCGCGCTACCTCGCTACGCGCGCGGCAGTGCTGAGCAAAAAGAACAAATGGTACTTCGAAGGTTCGCGCGTGAGCCACATCGGCAGCCCGCACACCGGAGCCGGTCGCGTCTGGCCGCTAGCAATGGCGATGGAGATCATCACCAGTGAGACTCTAGAAATCGAAAAGCTCGATGCACTTCGCGAACTTGCAGAAGAGGGCAAAGGTTTTCACGAGTCGATTTCCGTGGATAACCCTGCCGACTTCACGCGCGAATGGTTCAGCTGGGCCGAGATGACCTATTTCGATGCGGTGTTCACGACCGCCGAGAAGTTACTCGAACTCGGCGATTAGCTCGACCTCGACCGCAGAGTCGAGTGGCAGCGATGGAACACCAACTGCGCTTCGAGCGTGAACACCCTTGTCACCGAAAACCTCAACGAGGAACTCGCTTGCGCCGTTCATGACGCCAGGCTGTCCGGTGAACTCAGGAACCGAGGCCACGAAGCCAACGACCTTGACGATGCGAGTGACTCGGTCGAGGTCGCCGATGGCCAGCTTGATCGCCGCGAGCGCGTTTAGCGCACACTGGCGGGCCAGGTCCTTGGCAACTGCCGGGTCGAGCAGACCGTCGGCCTCGCCGACCTTGCCCTTAGCGATGAGTTGACCATCCTTGAAAGGAAGCTGGCCCGAGGTGAAGACCAGGTTGCCCGAGACCACAGATGGCACATAGGCGGCAACCGGCTTGGCTACCTCAGGAAGTGGGTGGCCGAGCTCGGCCAGACGGGTCTCAATGTTCGACATTTACTATGCCTCCAGAGGGCGCTTGAAGAAGGCGATCAGGCCGCCCTGGTTGTTCGGGGTGACCGAAATGAGCTCCCAGCCCTCTGAACCCCAGTCATTCAGGATTGCGGTCTGGTTGTGCGGCGGAAGAGGCGTTGTCAGGTATTCCCACTTAGTCATAGCCAGAATTATCCCAGACTTTGTCGGGTAGCCTAGACCCTATGTCTGGCGGCAAGAAGCGCGAAACCGTATTTAGCGCAATCCTCAAGTTCACTGGCCTTAGCGCAATCGCAGGTGTTGTCGCGATGGCCCTAGCCGCCCCGACCCTTCTCGTCGGATCCGTTCTTGCCAACACCGGCATCGCAATCTTCGAAAACCTGCCTAGCTACATCAAGCCGGTTAATGCATCCCAGGCTTCGACGCTTTATGCCCTCAAGGATGGCCAACAGGTCAAAGTCGCCGAGTTCTATGACGAGAACCGCATCTCGGTCAGCTACAACGACATGTCGCCGAACATCCGCAACGCGGTTGTGGCCACCGAAGACCCTCGCTTCTTCCAGCACGGGGGTGTCGACGTGGTTTCGCTGCTTCGCGCAACCCTTACCAACGTCGTGATGCGAGGTGGCGGCCCAGGTGGTTCGACCATCACCATGCAGTACGTCAAGAACTCGCTGGTTGAGGCCGCGACCCTCTCGGGTGACAAGCAGGCCATCGCCGATGCAACCGCAACCACCATCGACCGCAAGCTTCGCGAAATTCGCCTGGCCATCGCGCTCGAGCAGGTGGCTACAAAGCAAGAGATTCTCGCCGGCTATCTGAACCTTGCTTTCTTCGGCAACCAGATCAACGGTGTCGAGTCTGCTTCCGAGTACTACTACGGCATTCCGGCATCGCAGTTGAGCATTCCGCAGGCTGCCATGCTTGCCGCGATGCTCAAGTCGCCAAACGACTACCGTCCTGACAGCGCCGCAAACCTTGAGCGCGCAAAGAACCGCCGCGACTACGTGATCGACAACATGCAGCGCGAGGGTTACATCACCTCGGCTCAAGCAGATGCCGCCAAGGCAACCCCGGTGACCGTCAACGTCACCCACGTTCCTGGCGGTTGCGAGGGCAACCAGGTAACCGCATTCTTCTGTGACTATGTGGTCTGGACCATTCGCAACAGCTCGGAGTTCGGCCCAACCCAGGCCGACCGCGAGCAGCTGCTTCGCCGCGGTGGCCTCGACATCTACTCGACCATGGACCTCAGCGTTCAGCAGGTCGCACACGACGCAACCATGACCTGGGTTCCGGCAAACAACCCGAACCACATCGGCTCGGCCAGCGTTTCTGTGCAGGTTGGCACCGGCCGCATCCTTGGGATGGCCGAAAATCGCGTCTATGACCAAACCACCAGCACCGACCCAGGCCACACTTCGGTGAACTATGCGGCAGACGTGAACTACGGTGGCTCGCACGGTTTCCAGGTGGGT
>CAITNA010000135.1 GCA_903893675.1 uncultured Micrococcales bacterium | reverse complement strand
GAACTTCTCTAACTCGGGTGCACCTTTCCAACTTGGATGCGCCCCAGCCCCTTCTCAAGAACTACATCAACGGTGAGTGGGTAGACGCAAAGTCTGGTCGCACATCCGAGGTAATCAACCCAGCCAACGGCCAGGCCTATCTTGAGGCCCCGCTTTCTGGCGCAGAAGATGTAGACGCCGCCTACCAGGCCGCAGCCAAGGCATTCGAGACCTGGGGGCAGACCACCCCGGCCGAGCGTCAGTTGGCACTGTTCCGCATCGCAGATGCCATGGAGGCCAAGGCCGAGCACTTCGCAGACCTCGAATCAGAGAACACCGGCAAGCCGCGCAGCACCCTGGTCGAATACGAGATCATGCTCTCGGTCGATCAGATTCGCTTCTTCGCTGGAGCAGCCCGAAACCTAACCGGTCTGGCAACTGGTGAATACATGAAAGACCACACCTCCTCTATTCGTCGCGAACCAATCGGTGTCGTCGGTCAGGTGACCCCGTGGAACTACCCGCTGAACATGGCGGTCTGGAAGTTTGCACCAGCGATTGCAGCCGGCAATACCGTGGTGCTCAAGCCGAGTGACACCACTCCGGTTTCGACTTTGCTGCTTGCACAGATCACCGAAGAGTTTTTGCCTAAGGGCGTGTTCAACGTAGTCACCGGCGACCGCGACACCGGTCGCGCAATGGTCGAGCACAAGATTCCGCAGATGGTTTCGATCACAGGTTCGGTTCGCGCCGGCATGGAGGTCGCAAAGTCGGCATCGGTTGACCTGAAGCGTGTTCACCTCGAACTCGGTGGCAAGGCACCTGTCATCGTGTTCGACGATGCAGACATCGACGCAGCAGTTGAGCAGATCACAGTCGCCGGATACTTCAACGCCGGTCAAGACTGCACCGCTGCCACGCGCATCCTGGTTCACGAAGCTGTGCACGACGAGTTCGTCGCGAAGCTGGCTGCCAACGTTAAGGAAAACGCCAAGACCGGTCAGCCTTCGCGCGAAGACATTTTGTTTGGCCCAGTCAACAACGCAGGCCAGCTCGCTCGCGTTCAGGGCTTCATCGACCGCCTACCAGATCACGCAAACATTGCGGCTGGTGGTCACTCGATCAACGACAACGGCGGCTACTTCTTTGAGCCAACTGTGCTCACCGGAATGCTGCAGACCGACGAGCACGTTCAGTCAGAGATCTTCGGCCCGGTCGTCACCGTGCAGAAGTTCAAGACCGAAGAAGAGGCGATGCGCTGGGCCAACGATGTTGACTACGGTCTGTCGTCATCTGTCTGGACTCAGAACCACGGCCGCGCCATGCGTTTCTCGAAGGGCCTGAACTTCGGCTGTGTCTGGATCAACACCCACATCCCGCTGGTTGCCGAGATGCCACACGGTGGTTTCAAGCACTCGGGCTATGGAAAAGACCTGTCGAACTATGGCTTCGAGGACTACACCCGCATCAAGCACGTGATGAGCTACATCGGCTAGTCACAGCCTGACGCCTGTGGGCAGTTAGCCACAGATTTTCAGCAACGAGCCTGTCGAGAGTTTTTCTCGGCAGGCTTTTTGCATGCAGTTGCTGTTCTTGCTTCCTTCACTGGCCTATGCCATCGTGTTCGCGATTCAGGGCAACAACCCTTGGATGATGGTGACCAGCTTTTTGGCAACGCTACTTGCGGTGGTGGTGCGCTGGCGCACGACCAAGCGCGCGGCACCAAATGAGCACACAGCTTTTCGCGTGGATGGCGAGCGCGTGTGGCTCGATGATCGCAGGCTGCCGATGAGCGCGCTGCTCTGGAGTGACGCCGAGAATCGATTTGTTTATGAGAAGGTGCGAGCGTCTCTGAGTGAAGAATCGTCAGTTCGCTCTGCCTACTTGAATGGTGAGTTCGTGGCGGGTGAAAACTCGCTCGATTTCATACTCGGTTTCAACGATGAACTGGTTCGGCGCAACCTTGAGCGCGATGGGCCGCACGCGATTTTGGTTGGCCCAACCGGCGCTGGCAAAACTGTTCTGCTTCGGCAACTGCTTTCGACACTGATTCGCTTTTCACGAATTGAGTTGAACTTGCTCGACTTCAAAGGCGGAACAGGCCTGGCCGAGTTCAAGGCGCATGCGAGTGAGTTTGCGACCGATCACAACGTTGATGCGGCTGCCGAGTTGCTAGCGGGTTGCGTTGCAGAGCTCGAGAGGCGAGAGCTGTCGGCGGCCGCGCAGTTCGAGCCATGGTTGCTCGTCATTGATGAACTTGCTCACCTGTTGGCGCGCATCCCGAAGTCAATCGATGTTCTGGCTGCTATCTCGGCGCGCGGTCGCGCCTTCGGCATGCACCTGCTCGTGACAAATCAGAACCTGGTTGGCGTGCCACGAGCGCTGTTGAGCAACCTGCGGTTGCGCATCCTGGTTGGCGATGCCGACCCGGTCGATGCGGCAATGCTCGGTCAGGGTGTGCGCAGCCAGTCGCGCCTGCAACCGCTCGAGGGTTTCGCCGTGGCCAGCGTGGTTTCGCACCACGCTGCTCTAGAGCAGTTCTACTTCGCTCTGCCGACTAGAGAACCGAGGCCGGAGCCTGAGCTGCGAGCCCGTGAGCCTCAGCGACACCCTGGTTCAGCAGGGCGCCGTCGTGCGAGTTCAGGCCGAGGGCGAGGGCGCCATCGGCAGCACAGGCAGCGCGCCAGCCCTGGCTCGCAATTGCGCGAACATAAGGCAGGGTCGCGTTGGTAAGTGCATAAGTGCTGGTGTGAGGCACAGCGCCTGGCATGTTGGCCACGCAATAGAAGATGCTCTCGTGCACCTTGAACGTCGGCTCGGCGTGGGTGGTGGCACGTGAATCCTCGAAGCAACCACCCTGGTCGATCGCGATGTCGACCAGAACGCTGCCCGGCTTCATGCGCTTGACCATGTCGTTGGTGACGAGTTTCGGTGCCTTCGCACCTGGAATCAGCACGGCACCGATAACCAAATCGGCCTCGATCACGGCCTGAGTCAGTTCGAGCTTGTTGCTCACGATGGTGCGCAGGCGGCCGGCGTAGTAGTCGTCGAGTTCGCGCAGGCGATAGAGGTTGGTGTCGAGCACGGTTACCTGAGCGCCCATGCCGACAGCCATCGAAACGGCGTTGGCACCGGCAACACCGGCACCAATCACGGTTACGCGCGCTGGGCGAGTGCCAGGCACGCCGCTCATCAAGATTCCGTTGCCACCGTTGTGACGCATCAGGGTCTGAGCGCCAACCAGTGGCGCAAGACGACCCGCTACCTCGCTCATCGGGGCGAGAAGTGGCAGCGAGCGCGAAGGCAGCTGCACGGTCTCATAGGCGATTGAGGTGACCTTCTTGGCAAGCAGCTGGTCGGTGAGTGGTCGGTCTGCAGCCAGGTGCAGGTAAGTGAAGAGGATCAAACCCTCGCGAAGAAAGCCGTATTCACTCTCGATTGGCTCTTTGACCTTGAGCACCATGTCGCCGGCTGCCCAGGTCGAGGCTGCATCGGCCAGAATCGTGGCGCCTTCGGCCTCGTATTCACTGTCTGAGATTGCCGAGCCTAGACCGGCTCCGCTTTGGATGAAAACCTGGTGGCCTAGAGCGACCAGTTCGTGAACTCCAGCCGGGGTGATGGCTACACGGAATTCGTTGTTCTTTACTTCTGCAGGTACTGCGACCTTCATCATTCACTTTCCGGATCAGCGCCATTGCCAATCCGTACTTAACCTTATCCCTGGGCCAAGGTATCCAAGCTCTCGGAACTCCCCAGAATTCACAGGGCGGAAACGCCATTTTGGGCAGGCGAGGGCCCCCAAGTGTGGCAAGATTTTTAGCGGTGCCATGGCGGCACCTACCTCTGTTGGTTTTATGACTTAGGAGCCCGTGTGAACGACTCAATCCACCGCGACCCGATGTTCCAACAGTTGCTGGCAGCCGCTAAATCGCCAGTGACCCGACGCACCGCTTTGGCAGGTGCTGGTGCGACAGCTGCAGCTCTCGCGCTCGCGGCCTGTGCTCCTGGTGGCGCAAAGAAGGCACTGACTCCTGCGAAAGACCTCTCGGCAACCGAGAAGGTTGTCATCTGGGACAACTGGCCTTACTACATGGATGGAAACGACAGCCCGCAGTCACCAACCATCAAGGGCTTCGAAGCACAAAGCGGCATCAAGCTGACTTACAACATCAAGGTCGATGACAACAACTCATACTTCGCACTGATCAAGAACCAGTTGCAGTCGGGCACCGACACCGGCGCAGACACCTTCTGCCTTACCGACTGGATGGCCGGCCGTCTAATTCAGAACGGTTACGTTCAGCCGATGGACTACGCGGCGATGCCTACCGTAAGCGCAAACTTCAACGAAGCATTCAAGACCACATTCGCCAGCTTCGACCCAGGTCGCAAGTACTCGATCACTTGGAAGGGCATCGTTGCAGCCGTCGGTTACAACAAGAAGCTCTACAAGCAGATCACCGGCAAGGATGCACCTACTGATCTCTACAAGGACATCCTCGACAACCCACTGCTCAAGGGCAAGGTTGAGGTTCTGTCTGAGATGCGCGACACCATCGGCATCATGATGCTTGCAAAGGGCATCGACATCACTTCGTTCACTCAGACCGACTTCGAAAACACCTTGGATGAGTTCAAGAAGTATGTAGCCAGCGGCCAGATCCGTGGCATCAAGGGCAACAGCTACGTCGATGACTACAAGAGCGGCGACGCAGTTGCAGGAATCGTCTGGGCTGGCGACGTCATTGGCGCAAACCTCGAGATGGGCAACGAGAACCTCGGCATCGTCTTGCTCGAGTCGGGCTCGACCTTCGCCTGCGACAACTTCCTGGTTCCTATGGGTGCAACCCACTCGGGCAACGCCTTCAAGCTCATCGACTATTACTTCCAGCCTGAGGTAGCCGCAGAGCTCGCCATTGCTGGCGTGAACTACGTGACCCCGGTCAACGGTGCCAAGGAAATCGCGGTTGCAAAGAACCCAACCATCGGAAACAACCCGCTGATCTTCCCAAGCGACTCTGACTACTCAACTAAGTACCACGTGTTCCGTTCGCTGACCCCACAAGAGGACAACTCGTTCTCGAAGCTCTGGTCTGACGCTTCAAACGGTGTCGCGTAGTGGCGCTACAGGACGCGCGCGGCGCCGACCTCGAACTGGTCGGAATCAGAAAAGAATATCCAGGCTTCACCGCAGTTGAGGAACTCGACCTAAAGATTCCAGCAGGGCAGTTCTTCGCACTGCTCGGCCCTTCGGGTTGCGGCAAGACCACAACGCTGCGCATGATCGCAGGTCTCGACCACCCAACCCGTGGCCAGATCCGCCTCGGCGGAAAAGACATCACAGAAGTGAAGTCACACGACCGCCACATCAACACCGTGTTCCAGTCATACGCGTTGTTCCCGCACATGACCGTGCTCGAGAACGTTGCGTTTGGTTTGCGCCAGCGCAAGGTTGCAGACCCACTGAAGCTTGCTGGCGAAGCGCTCGACCTCGTTGAGCTCGAGCACCTCGCATCGCGTCGCCCACAGCAGCTTTCGGGTGGTCAGCAGCAGCGCGTCGCGTTGGCCCGCGCACTGGTTAACCGTCCATCCTTGTTGTTGCTAGACGAGCCACTGGGCGCACTTGACCTCAAGTTGCGTCGCCAGATGCAGATCGAGCTCAAGGCGATTCAGATCGAAGTTGGCCTGACCTTCTTGCACGTGACTCACGACCAGGAAGAAGCCATGGACATGGCAGACGTGGTCGCCGTAATGAACAAGGGTCGCATCGAGCAGATGGGTGCGCCTGAGAAGCTCTACGATCGCCCGAAGACCGCGTTCGTTGCCAAGTTCCTTGGCCAGTCAAACATCTTCATCGGCGATGTCGTTGAGCAGAACGCCAACTCGGTGAGCATCAACGTTTCGGGTCACAAGCTGACCGTTCCAAAGGCTCGCGCCGAAAAGCACGACGGCAAGATCGCCATCGGTGTTCGCCCAGAAAAAGCTACCTTCCACGAGGATGGGCAGCCAGCCGCATCGAGCGACCTGAACATCGTTGGCCCAGGTGAAATCATCGACATCCGCTTCACCGGCGTTAGCAACCAATACCTGATTGACATTCCAAACCTCGGCGAGGTCACCGTGTTCGCACAGAACGTGGGCAAGTCGCCGGTCACCGAGCTTGGTGCGAAGGTCTGGGTTTCTTGGAAGGTTGAGCACGCGTTCGGTCTAGCCGACCTCCCTGCGAACGGCGAGAAGTAATGGCGTTCGCGGCCTTCGGTTCGGCCCCAGCGGCAAACAACTCAGGTTCACGCAAGAGCAGCAGATTCGTTCTGGCGCTATTGCTGCCTGGTCTTGTCTACCTCGGTCTGTTCTTCCTGACTCCGCTGATTTCGCTGATCATGACCTCGCTCGAGGCTCCAGACTCGAGCGGCGCAATCGGCGCCTACGTCTATGCCTTCAACATTCAGAACTACGCAGACGTGGTCACCAGCTACATGCCGCAGATTCTGCGCTCGTTCCTTTATGCGTTCGTTGCAACTGTCTTGGCCCTGCTGATTAGCTACCCGTTGGCATACTTCATCGGCGTGCGCATGCGTCGCTTTCCGCTCATCCAGCGCTTGATGGTGACTCTGGTCATCGAGATCG
>CAITNA010000134.1 GCA_903893675.1 uncultured Micrococcales bacterium | reverse complement strand
CAACTAGCTCAAACTGAAGGTCATCTGGCAGACCGCCCACGTTGTGGTGGCTCTTGATTCCAGCGGTAGCACCACCGCCAGACTCGACAACGTCTGGGTAGAGCGTGCCCTGAACTAAGAACTTGATAGGTCGGTTGTCGGCTTTGGCCTCAGCGATGAGTGCAGCCTGAGCTTCTTCGAAGGTGCGAATGAACTCGCGGCCGATGATCTTGCGCTTGGTCTCTGGGTCGGTGACGCCCTCGAGTGCATCCAAGAACTTCTTCTCGGCGTCGACAACAACCAACCGGATGCCCGTGGCAGCGACATAGTCACGCTCAACCTGCTCGGCTTCATCTTGACGAAGCAACCCGTGGTTCACGAACACGCAAACGAGCTGGTCGCCCACGGCCTTGTGAACCAGAGCCGCTGCAACTGCAGAGTCGACGCCACCTGATAGACCACAGATCACGCGAGAGTCGCCGACCTGCGCGCGAATCTTTTCGACCTGCTCGGCAATGACGTTGCCCGAGTTCCAATTGGCAGGAATGCCAGCGGCGTTGTGCAAGAAGTTCTCGAGCACGCGCTGACCGAACTGCGAGTGCTTTACCTCTGGGTGCCACTGCACGCCGTAAATCTTTTTGTTGCTGTTCGCAAAAGCTGCAACCGGAGTGGTCTCGGTCGATGCCAAAACTTCGAAGCCCTCTGGAGCCTGCATGACCTGGTCGCCGTGTGACATCCAGCAAATCTGTTCGCTTGGTTGGCCATCCAAGATTTCGCCGCCGTTGCGCACCTTCAACTCGGTTGCGCCATATTCTTTCTTGCCGGTTGCATCGACGCGGCCGCCGAGCAGGTTGGCGAGAGTCTGGAAGCCATAGCAAATTCCGAGGGTCGGAATGCCGAGTTCGAGAATGTGCGGGTCGAGCTGTGGCGAACCCGGTTCATAAACCGAGGATGGCCCTCCCGAGAGAATGATCGCGGCTGGATCCTTTGCGCGCACTTCGTCTGCGGTGATGGTGTGGTGAACGATCTCGCTGTAGACACCGGCCTCGCGAACGCGGCGAGCAATCAGCTGGGCATACTGTGCGCCGAAGTCGACGACCAGAACCGGGCGGGTCACTTGGCGACCTTAGCGCCGACCGCTGGAATCTGCCAGGTCTGCGCGAACTTGTGGAAGTAACGCTCGGTGAAGAACGAAAGGAACGGAACCACGCCACCGAGGGCGATGATGAAGAAGCGAGTCAGGCCCCAGCGCAGGTTCACCCAGAGCTGGAAGTTGCCATAGAGGTATGCCACATAGAGCCAGCCGTGAACGATCAGGGCGACGGTGGTGAGGCTGAAGCCAGCGGTTGGCAGACCGACGCGGGCGCCGGTGCTCGGCTCGGTCGAGAACTGAGCCAGCGAGATGACGCCGTTCGGGCCACCGACCCACAGCTCAGAGCTGACGGTTAGGCGCAGTGCGAACAGAACCGAGATGACGAGCAGGAAAACGCCTGTGATGTATGAGGTCACCTTGAAGTAACGGAGCATTGAGGCGAGCTTGGTGGTTTCTGGCATGGGTCTAGTTTAACCTTCGGCCAGCAGGGCGTCTTTCACGGTTCGATACCAGAGGAACACCGCGAAGCCGGCGAACACCGACCACTCGATGGCATAGAAGGCACTGAGCCAGTTGACCGAGCCGTCGAGGTAGGTCTTGCCGTCGATGGCATCGAGCATCGTGGTGAACTGCCCACCGGCGCACTTGGTGCAGACCTTGAGGTAGTTCGGATATGCCGCGATCGCCTTGTCTGGCGAATAGAGATTGATCAGCTGCGGCACCGAAATCGAGTGCAGAACATATGGCGTTGCCGGATCGACGCGCTGCGGGTCTTCGCTCGGCAGCCAGGTGCCGGTGACCGGCAAGAAGCTCGCAGGGCGAATCGAGTTCTGAATGTCGAAGCGCGCAGCCTCTGCCTGCATCAGGCTGCCGGTGGTGCCGAGTGCGAGCGTGACCGACTTGCCCTTTTCATCGGTGGCGTTGGCGAT
>CAITNA010000133.1 GCA_903893675.1 uncultured Micrococcales bacterium | reverse complement strand
GTTCGCGGCGAAGACTGGGATCTCGCGCAACGAATCAAGGCATCGGGCGGCAAGGTCTGGTTTTCGCCAGAACTTCGCGTGATCTATTGGCCGCGCGGCCGGGTCAGCAAGCTCGTTCGTCAGTTTTATTCGACCGGCGTTTGGCGCGGTGACCTCACTCGCCGCGACCCTGCTCGTGCATCGCGTCGCTACTTCGTTCCTCCGTTGGCTGTCGTCGCTATCGTGGCAGGCATGGTGCTGCTGGCGCTCGGCCTGAACGTTGGCGTGATTCCGGCAACCGCATACCTGATGGTCGTGGCATTGGTTGCCGCAACCGCATCGGGGTTGAGCCTCAAGGCCCGTGTGGCACTTGTGGTTGCGCTAGTTGTCATGCACATGAGCTGGGGTTGGGGTTTCTTGGTCGGTTATGCGCGCGGCGCTCGCGGCACGGTTGACCGCAGTCGAGTCACGGGCAGCAAGGAAGCAAAGTGAGCACCTTCGCGCGACTAAGCGCATACTCGCCACGTCGAATTCTCGGAGCGCTGAACCGTCGTCGCTCAGACCTTCTGCGAACCATGCAATACAAGCCAGGCAAGTTGCCGCTGAGAGATGCCGTGCTCTTCGAATCATTCGAGGGCAAGGTGGTTGGCGATAGCCCACTCGACATCTTCCGCGAGCTGCAGGCAACTAGAAACGATCTCGAATTCATCTGGACCACCGGCCCAAACACCGTTGCACCACTTGGTGCCCGCGCCGTGCGCCACGGCTCACGCGAGTGGCTCGAGGCACTAGCCACCAGCAAATACCTGGTCAACAACAACACCTTCCCGTGGTACTTCCGCAAGGCGGCGGGGCAGACCTACCTTCAGACCTGGCACGGCACTCCGCTCAAGCGCCTCGGTCGCGACATCGCAAACGGTTCGGTCACCAAGAGTTATCTCGACCTGATGGATCGCGAGGTCAGCTACTGGGACGACCTGGTTTCGCCATCCAAGTTCTTCACCGATTCATTTATCGGAGCATTCGGTTATCGCGGCAAGGTTCTCGAAACCGGTTACCCGCGAAACGATCGACTCAGCACCTCGGCAGACATCGCGCGAAACGAAATTCGCCGCAAGCTCGGCGTGCACGACCAGAGCACGATGCTGGTTCTCTATGCACCGACCTGGCGCAACTATGAGCGCAATGCCGTGGGCAGCTGGCGCTCGGTGAACTACCTAGATGCCGACACTGAACTGCCGGCCGGCTACCGCCTGGTGTTCCGCGGACACACCAACACGCACTCCACTCACCGCACTATGACTAGCGCTATCGACGCTACTCACTACCCCGATGTCACCGAGCTCTATCTGGCCTGCGACGTTTTGGTCACCGACTATTCGTCGATGATGTTCGACTACTCGATCACCGGAAAGCCGATGCTGTTTCTTGCACCCGACCTCGAGCGCTACAAAAACGAGCAGGGCTTCTACTTCGATTTCGAGGCTGAGGCGCCGGGTCCGATTTTGAACGACGCTGCCGAGGTCATCCGTGCGCTCGAAAGAATCGATCAGGTTTCGCTCGAGTATCAGTCGCGCTATCGCGCCTGGCAGCAGCGATTCAATTCACTCGAGGATGGCTCTGCCGCCAAACGAGTGGTCGCCGAAGTCTTCGGCCACTAGGGCGCAGACATCTCTCAGGCTCAAATAAAGGGCTGCGGAGACCCCCAAAGTTAGGCTTAAAGCAACTTTCGGAGGCAGAAATGAAGAAATTCGCGCTCATCCTGGCCGCTTCGGCCATCACCACGACACTGTCGGGTTGCTCGCTGATCTACCCGAACTGGGGAACCACCCAAAACCCGGGCACCTCGGAGTCTGCGAACCCTTCGAGCAGCAGCCAGCCAAGCTCATCGACCAGCTCAACCCCGGTCAGCACCAAGCGCGCAGCCAAGGTCATCATCGACAGCCAGAGCATTGACCCAGCCACCGGCATGCTCGAAGTTTGGGCCGAAGCCACCAATTTCAACGAGGATGGCGGACTCTGCACCCTTACCGTTCAATACGGCACCAGCTCAAAGAGCGTGACCGCGAAAGCCTCGGCCAACGTAACCACTACCCAGTGCTACGCACTCGACTTCAGCACCACCGGCCTGCCAAAGGGCACCGCTCTCATCACCGTGAGCTACGACTCGGCAAACTTCTCGGGCACCTCGGCTAGCCAATCAATCGTGATCAACTAGCCTCTCGATGAAGCGCCGCCTAGCCAGACTTCTCGCCGCAGCACTCACCGTGCTGTTCGGCGTCGTCGGGCTATCTGCGGTGCAATCCCCTTCAGGTGCGAGCGCTGCCGACGCATCGCGTTTCGACCCGGGCCTGATCATCAGCGACTCGGTGTTCTTCGACTTCGGTTCGATGAGCGAAGCCGCAATTCAAAACTTCCTCGAGAGCAAAGTGCCGAACTGCAAGGCGGTGACCGGCCAGCCGAAGTGTTTGCGTGACTACGTCACGAACATCCCAGACACAGTTGGAACCGCTGGTCACTGCGCGAGCATCACCGGCCAGCAGAACGTAAAAGCATCGACAGTGATTTATCAGGTGGCGCGTGCCTGCGGAATCAACCCGCGCGTGCTGATTGTGCTGCTGCAAAAAGAGCAGGGACTGGTGCAGGCAACCAACCCGAGCATCTACATGTACAACGCGGCAACCGGTTATGGCTGCCCCGACAGCGACCCTGCGATTTGCGGAAAAGTTTTCGCCGGTCTGTTCAATCAGCTTTACAAGGCAGCGGGTCAATTCCGCTGGTATGGCAACCCGGCATCGCCGTTTAGCCGCCTCAAGGTTGGCAAGACTTCGAACATTCTTTACAACCCGAATTCGTCGTGTGGCAGCACGCCAGTGCTGATCAAGAGTCAGGCAACTGCTGACCTTTATTACTACACGCCATACACTCCGAACGCGGCGGCCCTGAAGAACCTCTATGGCTCGGGTGACTCGTGCAGTGCATATGGACACCGCAACTTCTGGCGCTTCTATAGCGACTGGTTCGGCAGCCCCCTCGGCGGCGGCTTCTTGCTCAAGAGCGCGACCTCGGGTGTCTACCTGATTGTCGACAACAACAAATATCTGGTCACCGACCCAGACCTGATCAAGGCGCTCAGCCCACTTGGCCCGCTCGGCACCATCTCGCAGGACTACCTCGACTCGTTCACCACCGCGCCAAACACCTTGAACCGCTTGGTCAAGGCCGCGACCAACCAGTACTACTTCGTCGATGCTGGCCAGAAGTATCCGCTGTCGAGCTGCAACCAGGCCACCGCTCTCGGCCTCGACTGCGGCACCGCAGTTCAACTCACCGCCAACCAGCTTTCGTCGCTGCCCACCGGCGCGGCCATTACCCAGCACGTCGGGGCAATTGACGGCACCGAGTACTACATCAACAACGGCCAGAAGCGACAAATCTTGGATGCATACTCGGCAAACTCGGCCGGCATCAATCTCGAGCCGCTGAGCCCGCTGCAGATCACTGCGTTCAGCTATCTGACTTGGGGCACGCCGATAGCTATCGACAAGGCGATGTTCCTAAACGCAACCACCGGCAACTACGACGTCTATGTTGGCGGCTTCAGCTATGAAATCGACAAGGCGCTCTATGCCGACGTGAACTTCGCCAAGTGGTTCACTATGTCAAAAAACTCAATGACCAGCGATGGCCTCAGCAAGGTCAACTCTAACATCACCATCAAGCCTTTCGTGCAAGATGCAGAAGGCAACACTTGGATGCTCACCAGCGACGGTCGCCAAAAGGTAGTTTCGACAACCGACGTGGTTGACGACGCACCGGTGGTCTCCGATGAACTTCTGTCGGTCATCCCAGTGGTTTCGACCCCGCTGACCTTGCCTGCATTCGCTCAAGATGGT
>CAITNA010000132.1 GCA_903893675.1 uncultured Micrococcales bacterium | reverse complement strand
GTTGACTCCGCTGCCGATTACTACCCCTCTGGCATCTGGCAGCAACTCGCTCAAGATGCCACAGACCTTGTGATCGCGAATCAGCACATCATTAGGCCATTTGACCCCGGCCCGAACAGCAGGAGCCAGCGCCGAAATGCCCTCGACCATCGAAAGGCCTGCGATCAGCGGAAGCCAGCCGAACTGGGTGGCGGGCACCCCAACCGGGCGCACGAGAACCGAGGCCAACAGTGAACTTGCTGCAGGGGCATCCCAGGTGCGGCCCGAACGGCCTCGCCCGCCGGTCTGAAGGTCGGCGACCATGACCGCCCAGTTCGGCAGATCAGATGCATTGGCTAGAAGGTGCCGGTTGGTTGAGTCAATCGAGACCACGTGCCCAAACCATGGCACTAGCGGCCGAGTGCGGGCAAAGCTGGGGGTTTGGGACATGCCCTAAGGCTAGCCACTACAAGGTTTAGAGTTGCCTTTATGACGCAAGACGCCCCAAAGCCGGTTGACGACATTCTGACCACCGCCGGCAAACTGCAGGACTTCAAGAACCGCTACTACGAGGCGGTGCACGCCAGCGGCGAGGCCGCCGTTGAGAAGCAGCACGCCAAGGGCAAGAAGACCGCTCGTGAGCGCATCGAACTGCTGCTCGACCCAGACTCATTCGTTGAGCTCGACGAATTCGTTCGTCACCGCTCGACAGCCTTCGGCATGGACAAGAACCGCCCATACGGTGACGCGGTAGTCACCGGTGTCGGCACCATCAACGGCCGTCAGGTCGCAATCTTCTCGCAAGACTTCACCATCTTCGGTGGCTCGCTCGGCGAAGCAGCCGGCAACAAGATCATCAAGGTCATGGACCTCGCAATCTCAACCGGCGTACCACTTATTGGAATGCTCGACTCGGGCGGTGCGCGCATCCAAGAAGGTGTTATCGCACTCGGCAAGTACGGCGAAATCTTCAAGCGCAACACGATGGCATCTGGAGTGATCCCGCAGATTTCGATCATCATGGGCCCAGCAGCTGGTGGCGCGGTTTATTCACCAGCACTCACCGACTTCGTGATCATGGTCGACAAGACCTCGAACATGTTCGTCACTGGCCCAGATGTAATCAAGGCCGTGACTGGCGAAGACGTCGGCATGGAAGAGCTCGGTGGTGCACGCACCCACAACACCACCTCGGGTGTAGCCCACTACCTCGCCTCGGATGAAGATGACGCGATCGACTACGCGCGCACTCTGCTTTCCTACCTGCCTGCAAACAACCTCAGCGAATCAGAGATTTACGAATCGGTTGGTTCACTCGAAGTCACCATGGATGACGAGGCACTGAACACGATCATCCCTGACTCACCTAACCAGCCTTATGACATGCACACCATCATCGAGTCGATCGTTGATGGCGGCGAGTTCCTCGAGGTTCAGCCGCTGTTTGCGCCGAACATCTTGATTGGCTTTGCTCGCGTTGACGGCCGCAGCGTTGGCATCATTGCCAACCAGCCTCAGCAGATGGCCGGAACCCTGAACATCGAGGCCGGCGAAAAGGCCGCCCGTTTCGTGCGTTTCTGCGATGCCTTCTCGATCCCGATCCTGACCCTGGTTGACGTTCCTGGCTACCTGCCTGGCACCGACCAGGAGTGGGCC
Source organism: uncultured Micrococcales bacterium (assembly GCA_903893675.1). Classification (GTDB taxonomy): domain Bacteria; phylum Actinomycetota; class Actinomycetes; order Actinomycetales; family Microbacteriaceae; genus Rhodoluna. The sequence continues at coordinate 13,170 of CAITNA010000132.1, read as the reverse complement.
GGCGTAATTCGCCGCGGCGCGAAGCTGCTCTACGCATACGCAGAGGCAACCGTGCCGCTGGTGACCGTGATCACCCGCAAGGCCTACGGAGGCGCATACATCGTTATGGGCTCGAAGCAGCTAGGCGCCGACATCAACCTGGCTTGGCCGACCGCTGAAATCGCCGTAATGGGCGGTCAAGGCGCAATCAACATCTTGTATCGCAACGAGATCAAGAAGGCTGAGGAGGCAGGCGAAGACATCGCTGCCGTTCGCGCCAAGCTCGCTGCCGAATACACCTACAACGTTGCATCCCCGTTCTTGGCTGCAGAGCGCGGTGAGCTCGATGGCATCATCGAGCCGAGCCACACTCGCGTCGAGGTAATCAAGGCTTTGCGCGCACTTCGCACCAAGCGCGCAAATGTTCCACCAAAGAAGCACGGCAACATCCCGCTATAAAACTTGCGACCAATTGCAAACGAAACGAAACCGATGAGCGACGAACTGCAGAACCAAATGAAGGTTGTGCGCGGAAACCCAACCGCAGAAGAGCTCGCCGCGCTGATCGCAATCGTTCAGTCTGCAGTTGCTGAAGAGCAAGAACTCGGCAAGAAGTCGATCACCAAACCACACTCAACCTGGAGTCGCTCGTCTGCGCACCTGCGCGGCAGCGTCGCACCGGGTCAGGGCCAGTGGCGCGCCGCATATCGCGACGGTTTGATTTAGCAACAAACGCATCGAGACAATCGCTCGAGCGAAACGAGAAAAGGAAAAGCAATGACGCGTGAACCTTCACAGCTCGACAAGATAGCCGACTCATGGGTCGACAAGATGGCAGAGCTTTCGCCAAGCTATGCGACCTACATCGGCCGCAAGGGCTCAGACGACAAGATCGATGACCCATCACCAGAGGCCATCGAGCACCACCTAGCCGAGAGCAAGAAGGCATACGAGCAGGTCAAGGCCGCTCCGGTTGCAGACAAGGTTGACGAAGTCACCAAGGATGCAATGCTCAGCAACTTCGAACTCGGCTTCGAACTGCACGACTCGGGAATGTGGAAGCGCGACCTAGACGTTCTCGCATCACCTGCTCAGGGCATCCGTGACATTTTCGACCTCTCGCCTACTGACTCGGTGGAGGCGTGGGAGAACCTGGCCAAGCGCATGCGCGCGGTTGAGGGCGCAGTCGACGGCTACATTCGCACCCTGAAGCTCGGCATCGAGGCTGGCGACACCCCAGCCCGCCGCCAGGTTGAGTTCAACATCAAGATGGCAGACGGCATCTCGTCGGCAGAGGGCTTCTTCAACAAGTTCGCCGCAGGCGCTAAGGCTGGCAGCCAGGAGCTTCCAGAGAGCTTGAAGTCAGACCTGATCAAGGCTGGCCACGAGGCAACCGCTGCCTACGGCAAGCTCAACGACTTCTTCAAGAACGAGTTGCTGCCTAACGCCAACAAGGTCGACGCAATCGGTCGCGAGCGTTACGCGCTGCAGAGCCGCAAGTTCCTCGGCGCAAAGATCGACCTCGACGAGACCTATGAGTGGGGCATCGAAGAGCTCGCTCGCGTGACCGCCGAGCAGAACGCAGTTGCAAACCAGATCAAGCCTGGCGCAACCGTTCACGAGGCAATCGAGATTCTGAACAACGACGCTTCGCGCAAGCTCCACAGCAAGGACGAGCTGCAGAAGTGGATGCAGAAGCTCAGCGACGAGGCAATCCGCAAGCTCAACGGTGTGCACTTCGACATCGCCGAGCCACTGCAGAAGCTCGAGTGCATGATTGCACCGACCAACTCTGGCGTGATCTACTACACCGGCCCAACCGACGACTTCTCGCGTCCGGGTCGCATGTGGTGGTCAGTTCCTGATGGCGTCAACGAGTTCGACACCTGGCGTGAAACCACCACCGTTTACCACGAGGGTGTTCCAGGTCACCACTTGCAGATCGCGCAGCAGGTTTACAACCGCGCCGAGCTCAACTCATGGCGTCGTCTCGCATCGTGGTCATCAGGCCACGGTGAAGGCTGGGCACTCTATGCAGAGCGCCTGATGGCAGACCTCGGCTTCTTGGATGACCCGGGCGACCGTCTCGGAATGCTGGACGGTCAGCGCATGCGTGCTGCTCGTGTCGTTCTCGACCTCGGTGTTCACCTCGGCAAGCCAAAGCTCGAAGGTTCGGGTGTCTGGGACTTCGAGTATGCACTCGAGTTCATGGGCAAGAACGTGAACATGAGCAAGGAGTTCGTGAACTTCGAAGTACACCGCTACTTCGGTTGGCCAGGACAGGCACCTTCGTACAAGATCGGTCAGCGCATCTGGGAGCAGATTCGCGACGAGTACAAGGCGAAGAAGGGTGCTGACTGGGACATCAAGGAGTTCCACAAGACCGCACTGAACCTTGGTGCACTTGGTTTGGACAACCTGCGTAAGGCGCTGGTTGGTTAGAGCCGAGGCTGTGGGCTAGACCAAGCCCTCGCCTAACTTGAGATCGAGGTCGGGAGTGACAACTCCCGGCCTCGTTTTCGTTAAGCGCAGAACGTGGGCGGTGTCGGCAGGAGCGGTTAGGCGCAGTCGCTCGCCCGCATTGGCACTTGCAATAATCAGCACAGCGGTCGAGAGCAGCTCATCGAGCTCTTCGTCTGTAACTCGAAGTGACCCACCTTGGTCGACCACTTCGACGAGGGCCCCGGCGGCTCGAGCCTGAACGATGGCGTCACTGACAGCCTTGGTGATGAGTCGCCCGCCGACAACCTCGTCGCGCAACTGCACCTCGAGCTCGGCAATTTGCTTGCGTTGAGCACCGGTGAGTTTCTTGCCCTCGGCAATCAACTCGAGAGTCGGCATGACCTCGCTCGCGAGCCTGGTTACCTGGCGGTCGTGTTCATCGCGGGCAACCTCGGCCGAGAGTCGACCGCCTTCGACTGCAAGGGTGAGTTCTTGAATTCGGGCAATTTGAACTTCGGCGCGGCTCAGACCGATTGCGATTGCGATGCAAGCGCCGATCAAAAGCTCTGCCCCGATGATGCCGCTTTGCGGAAGGTAAGATATTCCGTCGAAGTAAATCACGAATGCAAGTTGCAACAAGCCGCCGATAGCAGCAAGCAACCTAAAGCCACGTACTGCGATGACACCTAGGAGCAGTGCGTTGCCGGTTACATACCAGGTGTCGTAGTCGCCATTGAGTGGGCCGTTGTGCTCGGTGTTCATCACGAAGGGTTCGACAAGGGTTACCGCGAAAACCACAAGCGCGATCCAGAGCGGAACCTCGACCGAGCGAACCATGCTCACCGAAGCTAGAAGAACCACGAGGTAAGCCGAAACGGCAACGGCAACAAGCCCAGGGTGGTTGTAGTGATTCAAGTGCACCAGAGCAAAGACTCCGAGCAAGAGCCCGAAGCCACCGGTGAGGCTAGCGAGTAGGTACCGCGAGAGCTTAAGCATCGTGCTTCACCTCGAAAATCCAGCGAGTGCCCTCGGTGCTCGACAGATTCACCTTGATGCCGAAGGCCTTGCATCGCTCGATCACGACTCGGCGAACTCCGGCGTTGGCGCGACCGAGGTTGCCGACCCTAAAACCAACGCCGTCGTCAGAGACGGTCACCTTTAGAGAACTGGCGGTGTTCTGAATGCTCACCGAGTGCTTCGAGGCAGCGGTCGCGTGCCTGATTGAGTTCAAGGCCGCCTCGACCGTGACCTCGGCCAGCGTGACCGCCTGATTGAAAGGCAGCTCACTGACCTGCTGGGCCTTGGAGCGGTATTCAACGCCTGGGGCCTGAGCGGCAATCATGTTGCCGAGTGCTTCGAAGAAGGTCTCGGTGCTAACCGGTGCTTCGCCATCTGGAACGCGACCAGCCTCGCGCTCGATGCGCGCCATGGCCTCGGTTGCAGCTTTGGCCGCAGTGGCTCGCTGCTCGGCATTTTGGGCCTGGGTTGCAAGTGCAAGTGTCGAAATCACCTTGCCGTGAGCGATCGCGTCAATTCGCACGCGCTCACGCTCGAGCGCAGCGAGGGTTGCAGAGCGAGCCACGGTTGCCAGCTGTTGAGCATAGGCCGTGTCGACTCGCGTGCTTTGTTGACGAAGTGCCATAACCAAAAGCGCCATGGCGGTGCTGAAGAAAAACGAATAGAGCGAATCTTGGATGGCCTCACCCAGTGGCTTGCCGCCACCAAGTTCAGAGGTGCGAATCACGAGCCACATCACCGGCATGGCAAACAAGATGATCAACGCGGTGATTTCGCGAAAGCCCCCGACGGCGGCTAGCGCAGAGAAACCGATTGCCCACCAGACCCAAGGAGTGAAGCCCATCGGCAGGTCAACGATGCTGCGAACCTCGAGCGGCCAAGTTGCAAGCGCAAAGAAAGTTGTGATCGTGAGTGCGCGATACCAGAGCTTCATCGACCCGGTGAAAAATGCACCGATGACGCTGCCGAGCTGCGAAGCGATGACGGCACCGAAAGAGACCCAAAACCAAACTGGGTGCAGAAAACTTCGCTGCGAAAGCGCGTTGGTGATTAGTTCGATTGAAAGCAGCAAGGCCGCAACAGCAAACATGCGCGCGAGCAGACCATCGATTCGGTCTAGCGCATATGGTGTTGCTTTAGCCAACATAGACCAAACTCGCCACGGTTTCGACGTGGTGGGTGTGTGGGAAGAGGTCAAAGGCACGAAGAGTATTCAAGCGATAGCCTCCGACAATGAGACCCTTGAGATCGCGAGCGAACGAGACCGGGTCGCAGGCCACATAAATTATGTGTGCCGGCTTTAGGTTCACCAGCGACTCGACCACCTTGGCCCCAACGCCAGCGCGCGGCGGGTCGAGCACGACGGTCGCGCCAGCCAGGGCCTGCTTCTTCTTGACCAGGTCATAGAGGTAGCGGTCGACGCCAGCCGAAACAGCGCCAACATTAGGCAGATCGGCCAGGTTGGTAAGTGCATCCTCGGTGGCACGCTTCGAGAGCTCAACGGTGGTGATTCGTGCATCCGTGCCGAATTTGGCCGCGAGCGCGCCGGCAAACAGCCCGACACCGCCGAACAGGTCTTGGTTATTTGCGGTCTTGTCGAAGCCAACTGCCTCAGCCGCTTGGATGACCGCCCCGGTCAAAACCTCGGCCGCCTTCTTGTGTACCTGCCAGAAACCGCCGCCGGTGATGCGGAATGTGCGACCGGCTGCGCGCTCGATTAGGCGCTCGTCGCCCTTGAGCTTGTCGTCGACTCGCCACTGGGTCTGGCCGGTGCTCGAAGCTGCAATCTCAATCTTCTTGACGGTCGACCAGTTCTTGGTGTGAATGCCTAGCTCGCGAATGTCTTCGACGGCTAGAGGCAGATCGCGAACCAGCACGACTTCGTGCGAACGCTCCATGTATGGGCCGGCATCACCGAGTTCGTTCACGTGCAACTGCACGCGGGTGCGATAGCCGAGGCCGTTCGCCTCATCGTCGCCGGGGGCTGCCTCAACCGGCACTCGCATTTCAATGCCGGCCATGCGCTGCAATGCCTCTTCGATTACGTCTGCCTTGAGTTCGCGCTGTCGCGAAAGTTTGATGTGGCCGAATTCTGCGCCACCTGCGCCACCGACTCCGGCTTGATCCCAGATGTGTTCGACGCGATCTGGCGATGCCTGCAAAATTGCCTGCGGCTCTGCGCGGCAGAACGAACCGCCCTTGTCTTCATAAACCAGAACGCGAGCTTTCTCGCCAGGCAGAACGTGCGATACGAAAACCACGCGACCCTCGTGGCGGGCAACAAAAATGCCACCGTGAGCAACCTTTTCGATGTCGACATCGATCACGCGCCCCAGCCAGTTGGTCTTCGGGGTGCTCTGCTCGGATGAATTGCTCATTGGTCAAGTGTGCCAGAGTATGTGCATGACCTCACTGGTTCTAGCCTCGACCTCGCCCGCCCGACTGACTCTGCTGCGCAACGCCGGCATCGAGCCGATCGTGATTGCCCCTGGCGTCGACGAACCAGCCGTGGCCGCAAGGGCCGAGGCCGCAGGGCTAATCGGCTCGGTCGCCGACCTCGTGCAACTGCTTGCCAAGGCAAAGGGTGAGGCCGTAGCCCTCAACCCAGCTTCCGCTGGCCACATCATCGTCGCCTGCGATTCGTCGCTGGAACTCGACGGGGCCAGCCTTGGCAAGCCACACCAACCCGAGGTCGCCCGCGACCGTTGGCGCAGCATGCGCGGCCGAAGCGGCACCTTGCACACCGGCCACTGGGTGATCGACAACCGCAACCCGCAGCCGGGCCAGCTGCCGCCAGCCACCGGCGTGGTCACCTCGACCGTCGTGCACTTTGCCGACCTCTCGGATGCCGAAATCGACGCATATGTAGCCACCGGCGAGCCCCTCCAGGTGGCCGGCGCCTTCACGATTGACGCACGCGGCGGAGCGTTCATCCGAGCCATTGATGGCGACAGCCACAGCGTTATTGGCCTGAGCCTTGCCGCCCTGCGCCTGGCCTGCCAGCAACTTGGCGTCGAATACACCAGCCTTTGGGCCTAGCAATAAAGTTGTTTGTTATGACGTCGAACCCGTTGAAAATCACCAAGGTCCTGATCGCCAACCGAGGCGAAATCGCAGTGCGCATCACTCGCGCCGCCAAGGATGCAGGCATCTCATCGGTTGCCGTCTATGCCGACCAAGACCGCGATGCAATGCACGTGAAGCTCGCCGACGAGGCCTATGCGCTTCACGGCACCACCGGCCCAGAGACCTACCTGGTCATCGACAAAATCATCGACATCGCAAAGCGCTCTGGCGCAAACGCAGTTCACCCTGGCTATGGCTTCTTGGCCGAGAACGCAGAATTCGCCCGCGCGGTAATCGTTGCTGGCCTAATTTGGATTGGCCCATCGCCTGAGGCAATCGAGCAGCTCGGCGACAAGGTTTCTGCTCGTCACGTTGCAGAAAAGGTTGGCGCACCACTTGCCCCAGGAACCCTGAATCCGGTTTCGGGCGCAGAAGAAGTTCTCGACTTCGTTCGTCAGCACGGAGTTCCAGTTGCAATCAAGGCGGCTTACGGCGGCGGCGGTCGCGGCATCAAGGTTGCCTACCACGAGCACGAAGTTGCAGAACTTTTCGAGTCGGCAACCCGCGAGGCAATTGCAGCTTTCGGTCGCGGCGAATGCTTCGTCGAAAAATACTTGGAGAAGCCACGCCACGTTGAGACCCAGTGTCTCGCAGACGCATATGGCAACGTCGTTGTGGTCTCAACCCGCGACTGCTCACTGCAGCGTCGCCACCAGAAGCTCGTCGAAGAAGCACCGGCTCCGTTCCTAACCCCAGAGCAAAACGCGCGCCTGTATGAAGCATCCAAGGCGATCTTGAAAGAGGTCGGCTACCAGGGTGCTGGCACCTGCGAATTCTTGGTTGCCCAAGACGGCACCATCTCGTTCCTCGAGGTCAACACTCGCCTTCAGGTAGAACACCCAGTTTCAGAAGAGGTCACCGGCCTCGACCTGGTTCGCGAGCAGTTCCGCCTGGCAGAAGGCGGCCGCCTCGACTACGACGACCCGAAGGTCACCGGCCACAGCTTCGAATTCCGCATCAATGGCGAGGATGCAGGCCGCAACTTCATGCCGGCACCTGGCCCGGTCAAGCTTTTCAAGGCTCCTAGTGGCCCTGGCGTTCGCGTCGACACCGGAGTCGAATCAGGCGACGAGATCTCGGGTTCGTTCGACTCGATGGTCGCCAAGCTAATCGTCACCGGCGCAACTCGCGGCGAGGCTCTTGCCCGCGCCCGACGCGCACTCGACGAGATGCAGGTCGAAGGCCTGCCAACCGTTCTTCCTTTCCACCGCAAGATCGTCAACGATCCAGCCTTCATCGGTGTCGAGCCAGGCGGCTACGACGGAGGTGCCGTCGGTCGCTTCGGCATCTACACTCGCTGGATCGAAACCGAGTGGAACAACGACATCGAACCTTGGGCCGGCGTGCACGACGGTTCAACCGCAGGCTCGGATGAGCGCAACTCGGTTGTCGTTGAAGTCGACGGAAAGCGCATCGAAGTTTCGTTGCCAAAGCGTTTGCTCTCGGCAGGCGGCGCAGCCCCTAGCGCCGGGCCTGCGCCAAAGCGCAAGTCTTCGGGTGGTGCATCCGGTGGTGGTGCAAGTGGCAACGCTGTGAAGGCACCGATGCAATCGACAGTCGTGAAGATTGCGGTTGCAGTTGGCGACACCGTGAACCAGGGCGACCTTGTCGTTGTGCTCGAAGCCATGAAGATGGAACAGCCGATGAACGCTCACAAGAGCGGAACCGTCAAGGCAATTGGTGCAGAGGTTGGTGCGACCGTTCCGGCCGGCACCATGCTCATCGAAATCGAGTAATTAGTTTTGCGGCAGATGCAGCGCACGCGCTGCATCAGTAATCGAACCAGTTAGCGACGGATAGACCGTGTAGGTCTTCGCAACTTCATCAACGGTCAAACGATTCTCGATTGCAATTGCGATCGGGTAAATCAACTCGGATGCCTTCGGCCCAACAACGACGCCACCGACCACGGTTCCGCCGGTCGAACAAATCAGCTTGATGAAGCCATCCTCGATGCCCTGCATCTTGGCGCGAGGGTTCTCAGACAGGTCGATGCGGTGCACGAAACCGTTGGTCTTGCCATCGGTGATGGCCTGCTGAGACCAGCCAACCGAGGCGATCTCAGGCGAGGTAAAGACGTTCGAGGCCACGTTTCGCGGGTGGGTTGGGGCCGCGATGTCGCCCAGGCTGTGGAACACAGCGGTTCGGCCCTGCATTGCAGACACCGAAGCAAGCGGCAGCGCGGTCGAGCAGTCGCCAACCGCATAGACGTTGGCGCGAGTGGTGCGGGCAACCTTGTTGGTCACGATGTGACCGGTTTCGGTCAACTGGATGTTGGCCTCTTCGAGACCGAGACCTGCGGTGTTTGGAATTCCACCCACGGCCATCAGAACGTGCGAGCCCTTGATGACTCGACCGTCAGCCAAAGTAACTTCGACGTGATCGCCCTTGTTCACGGCAGACTCTGCGCGCGACTTTTCAAAGAGGTTCATGCCGCGACGCTTGAAGACTTCTTCGATGAGGCGTGCTGCATCCTGGTCTTCACCAGGCAGAACCATGTCGCGCGACGAAATCAACGAGACCTCGCAACCGAGACCGTTGAATGCCGATGCAAACTCGGCTCCGGTTACACCAGAACCGACCACGATCATGTGCTCTGGCAATTCGGTGAGGTTGTAAAGCTGCTTCCAGGTGAGAATGCGATCGCCATCTGGCTTTGCGGTTGCAAGTTCGCGCGGGGTCGCACCGGTTGCCACGATGATGGTCTTCGCGTCGAGGCGCTCTTCTTTTCCGTCGTGGTGAGTTGCAATAACGAAGTGGTTGGTGTCGAGGCGACCACTTCCGTGAATTACTCGCACACCTGCATCCTTGAGGTTTTGCAGCATGTCGCCAGACTGCGCCTCTGCGATGTCGCGAAGTCGCTTGTTGACCGCGGCGAGGTCGATCTCGATCTTCGGCTGCACATCCTTGCCCTCGCTCGAGAACCAGATGCCGAGGTCGCTCGCCTGCTTGATGGCCTGTGCCGCGTCGGCGGTGGCGATCAGGGTCTTCGAGGGAACCACGTCGGTCAGAACCGCGTTGCCACCGATGCCAGAGCGCTCGATCAGAGTGACCTGTGCGCCGAGCTGGGTGCCGGCTAGGGCAGCCTCATAGCCGCCTGGGCCGCCGCCGATAATGACAATGTGGTGCTGGGTTGGGGTGGTTTCGCTCACTCACCCATTCTGCCAGCAGAGGTTTAGGCTAAACGCATGAGCAGCAACCCTTTCAACGACGAAACCCTCAACCCTTTCGATTTCGCCAAGGATGCCGCGGCCAAGATCGCCGAACTCACCGGAATCGCCAGCCACGACATCGCATTGGTGCTCGGCTCAGGATGGGCGAAAGCCGCAGACCTGATGGGCGAAACTATCGCCACCATCAACGCAGCCGATGTGCCGGGTTTCTCGAAGCCGCACGTCGAGGGCCACTCGCCGACCATCCGGTCGATCAAGCTGCCGAGCGGCAAGCACGCGCTGGTGCTCGGTTCGCGCACGCATCTTTATGAGGGCAAGGGCGTTCGCGCAGTTGCCCACGCCGCCCGCACTGCTGCGGCAACCGGCGCAAAGATCATGGTGCTGACCAACGGTTGCGGTGGCCTGAACACCGACCTCGCCCCTGGCACTCCGATTCTGATCAGCGATCACATCAACCTGACCACCCTCTCGCCTATCGAAGGCGCAAAGTTCGTTGACCTCACCGACCTCTACTCGACAAGACTTCGCAACGTTGCCCGCTCGGTCGACCCGACTCTCACCGAAGCGGTCTACGCGCAGTTCCGCGGGCCGCACTACGAAACCCCTGCCGAAGTTCGCATGGCCGGCGTGATGGGCGCGGGCCTAGTTGGCATGTCGACCGCGCTCGACGCCATCGCAGCGCGCGAGGCCGGCATGGAAATTCTCGGCATCTCGCTGATGACCAACCACGCAGCCGGAATTCAGAAGACCCCGCTGAGCCACGAAGAAGTTCTGCAGGCCGGTCGCGATGCCGAGGGCCGCATCGGCAAGCTGCTCGCAGAAATCGTCGCCAAGTTCTAAACCCATGGATGACCTGCTAGCCAAAGCTCGCGCCTGGGCCGACCAAGACCCAGACCCGATTACCAAAGCCGAACTCGAGGCGCTGATTGCGTCGAATAACACGGATGCACTCGCCGACCGCATGGGCAAACGCATCGGCTTTGGCACCGCTGGCCTTCGCGGCGAGCTGGGTGCCGGCTCGAACCGCATGAACCGCGTGCTGGTTGGCCAGGCTGCGGCGGGCATTGCCGAGTATTTGCGCGAAAACTTTGAACGACCATCCGTGGTGATTGGTTTTGATGGCCGTCACAACTCAGACGTATTCGCAAAGGACAGCGCCGAGATTTTCGCGGCAGCCGGAATCGAAACCCACCTGTTCGATCAGCGCGTGCCGACGCCGGTTCTCGCCTTCGCGGTGAAGCAGCGCAACTTCACCGCGGGCGTGATGGTCACTGCCTCGCACAACCCTCCGCGCGACAACGGCTACAAGGTTTATCTCGGCGACTACAACGGCGGCGGTCAGATCGTCAGCCCGGTCGACAAAGACATGAGCGCACTTATCGAGCAGATCGCCGCGACCAAAACTTTCGCGCAGCTCGCGAAGTCGAACAACTACTCGATGCTGGGCGACGACCTAATCGATGAGTATGTCGACATCACTCGACGACTAATCGACCAGCCGGTCGGCGCGCAGATTCGAATCGTTTACAGCGCGATGCACGGCGTTGGTTGGCGAACCGCATCGCAGTTGTTTGCATCGGCTGGTTTGATCGAACCGCACGTTGTCGCAGAACAGATTGAACCGGATGGTGACTTTCCGACCGTGGCGTTTCCGAACCCTGAGGAGCCAGGCGCGATGGACCTCAGCTTTGAGACCGCGCGCGCTGTCGACGCCGATTTGATTTTGGTGAACGACCCAGACGCAGATCGTCTTGCCGTCGCGATTCCAGATTCAACCTCGGATGCCGGCTACCGCAGACTGACCGGCGATCAGGTTGGCCTGCTGCTTGCAGACGAAATTGCCACCCGCGCCAAGGCTCAGGGTCACGTTGGTGCGCTTGCTTGCTCGATAGTTTCTTGCTCGGGGCTCGGCGCCGTCGCCGAGGCCAACGGCCTTCAGTTCGTCGAAACCCTCACCGGCTTCAAGTGGATTTCGAAGGTGCCCGGCCTGCTGTTTGGCTTCGAAGAGGCCCTCGGCTACTGCGTCGACCCGCAGCACGTTGCAGATAAAGACGGCATCTCGGCCGCACTAGTGCTGGCCGGCATGGCCAACCGCCTGGCTCACGAGGGCAAAACTATCGAGGATGCACTCGCCGAACTTCCTGCGAGATACGGGGCATTCGCAACCGCTCAGATCAGCATGCGTTTTGCCTCGATTGACGAGGTCACCCCGCGAATCGAAGCCATTCGCGAGCGCCCACCTGTCGAACTTGCCGGCAAGCCCGCGACCTTCACCGACCTCGCACTCGGCGGCAAGCTGCCACCAACAGACGGATTGCGTTTTGATTTGGCAGATGGACGTCGCGTGATTATTCGCGCGAGCGGAACTGAGCCGAAACTAAAGTGCTACCTGCAGGCAAGTGCCGCATCGCAGCAAGAAGCAGACCTACTGCTTTCTGAACTGCGCGAAGCCGTGCAGAATCTGCTCGACTAGTTCATCGCGATCATCTGCAGCCTGGAACGTCGCCTCGGCCGCGTTCAATTGGAACTGCTGAAGGTCATCCAAGTCGTAATCGAATTCGTCGACTAGCAACTCGAGTTCGTTCGTGATTGAGGTGTTCGACATCAAGCGGTTGTCTGGCGAAACGGTCACCTTGAAACCGAGGTCATAGAGAACCCAGAACGGGTGCTCGCTGATTTCATTTGGCAGACCGATGGCATCCTGCACGCCGGTCTGCATGTTCGAAGAAACACAAAGCTCAAGAGCGATGCCGCGGTCGTGAATCCACTCGGCAACCGGGCCGAGCGAAGCGAGCAGAGTCTCACCTTCGGTCGACGACCAGTTGATGTCTTCGATCAGGCGAGCGCCGTGACCGATGCGAAGAGCGCGACCAGAAACGATCGCATCACGGATGGACTCCACGCCGTCGGCTTCGCCCGCGTGAACGGTCACCGGCATCAGCTCGCTTGCCAAGTAGTCGAAGGCCAGCTTGTGGTTCACAGGCGGAAAGCCCAACTCAGGGCCAGCGATGTCGAACCCGACCACGCCGTTGTCGCGGTGGCGAACGGCTAGCTCTGCGATCTCGAGCGAGCGGCCGGTGTGGCGCATGGCGTCTAGCAGCTGACCGGTGCGGATCGAGAATCCGGCTTTGGCGGCTGCCGCGGCACCAGAATCGAGGCCATCCTGAACGGCCTCAACGGCCTCATCGAGGGTCAAACCGCCCTGAAGGTGCTGCTCTGGAGCCCAGCGGATTTCGCCGTAAATCACGCCGTCTGCGGCCAAGTCGAGCACGAACTCATGAGCCACGCGGGCCAGGTTGTCGGCCGTCTGCATCACGGCGCAGGTGACGTCGAAGGTCTTCAGATAGTCGACCAGCGAGCCGGAGTCGGCGCTCTCGACGAACCAGCGGTCGAGCGCCTCAGGGTCGCGCGAAGGAAGTTCGAGGCCAGGGAT